>CAZOSF010000036.1:4644-10165 GCA_964582415.1 uncultured Alteromonas sp. | reverse complement strand
CTGTTGAAAGAAAGTCCGATGGATTCGCGCAGCCTAGTCGAAAACCTTACCTTTGCGGAAGCGGATATCCTAAAGGTCCTACAGTGGCTATTGGACCGCAAACAAATTGGGTTAAACGCGATAAACGAATATTTCTGGAAAGGATGAGAAACCTCCGTATTGTTTTCATGGGAACTCCCCATTTCGCTGTTGGAATTTTGCAACGCCTGGTTGAGGAAGGTTATACTATCGCTGGAGTGATCACTTCCCCGGATAAGCCCGCAGGAAGGGGTAGAAAACTGTCTCAATCTGCTGTAAAGGAATATGCCTTATCCCAGAATCTACCCATATTACAGCCCACCAATTTGAAGGACGAGGAGTTCCTTGAAGAGCTGAAGGCACTTAAGGCCAATTTACAAATTGTCGTAGCGTTTCGCATGCTTCCCAAAGTGGTTTGGAGTTTACCGGAATATGGCACCTTTAATTTACATGCCTCATTACTTCCCAAGTATCGAGGGGCTGCCCCTATTAATTGGGCTATTATAAACGGAGAAAAAGAAACGGGGGTTACTACTTTTTTTATTGACGAAAAGATAGATACGGGAGCTATTATCGATTCTAGCAAGGTGACAATTGCTCCTGATGAAACCGCTGGATCCTTGCATGATAAATTAATGGAACTAGGTGCCGAATTGGTCGTTGAAACGGTAAAGAAAATTGAAGTCGATAAGGTGACACCCCATCCCCAACCAATGCAAGAGGAATTTCTTGAGGCTCCAAAATTGACTCCAGAAAATACCCGGATCGATTGGCAATGGACGGGAAATCGCGTTGATCATTTCGTAAGGGGCCTATGCCCCTATCCCGCAGCATGGACCCATTTGCATCAGGGGGGCGAACCCATGAAAACAAAAATCTATTCGGTACGCTTTGAACCAGGACAACCTACCGCGGGTACAGGAACGATCGAAGTGGACAAAAAGGAATTGAAGGTAGCCGTTTCCGATGGGTATATTAAGGTATTAGAATTACAGCTTCCTGGGAAACGAAGAATGACCGTTGGGGATCTATTGAATGGCTTTTCCTTCGATGAAAATGCAAAATTCGTGTAAAGCCTTGAATTCAGTAAGCTGGTTGTATTTCATCGATTTTCGTCCGACTTTATTAACATTACCCCCGACTTATCAACAAAAACGCCGTTTTCCCGCGTCATTCCTTGCATGAACCGATTATCCGATTAAATTTGTAGAGCATTTATGCAAATGTTTAACTAACAATTTTAATTTAAAAAGTAAACTATGAACAAATCTGATTTAATCGACGCAATGGCTGCCGATGCTGGAATCACCAAAGCAGCTGCTAAAAAAGCATTAGAGTCTTTCCTAGGAAACGTTGAGAAAGCCTTGAAAAAAGGAAATAGAGTTTCATTGGTAGGTTTTGGATCTTGGTCTGTATCCAAGAGAGCTGCCCGTGAAGGACGCAACCCTCAAACTGGTAAAACCATTAAGATTGCTGCTAAAAAAGTAGTAAAATTCAAAGCGGGATCTGAACTATCCGACGCTGTAAACTAACCGCTTCAACCCAATCAAAAGAGTTTTGCCCTGCTGTACAGACAGCAGGGTTTTCTTTTGCCCTTAATTTCCTATAAAAAGGTCCAAAGTTGGATTTTTACAAATTAATACTTAGATTTAATTATCTAAAATCGGGGGAAATGATTAGTGTAAATCCAAACAAAGGGGTCTTGTTGATAGCAGAACCCTCCATTATCGGCGATGTATCATTCAATCGATCTGTTGTTTTATTGGCCGAACATAACGAGAATGGATCGGTCGGTTTTATCTTGAATAAACCTCTAAAATATCGCCTAAAGGATTTCATCCCTGAAGTCAATTCCAAATTACGAGTGTACAATGGAGGCCCTGTGGAACAGGACAATTTGTACTTCATACATACCATACCTGAGCTCATTCCAGGGAGTGTAGAAATTTCTCACGGAATTTATTGGGGCGGCGATTTCGATATGATTTTGGATTTGCTGATGACCAATGAACTGAATGAAAATCAGATTCAATTTTTCTTGGGCTATTCTGGTTGGTCTGCCGATCAGTTGGAAGAAGAACTAAAGGTGAACAGCTGGGTGGTTACTGAAAACAAACTGAAAAGCGGTATCATCGGAATTCCAGGAAAAGATTTCTGGAAAAAGAAAATGATCGAGTTCGGTGGTGATTATCTTATCTGGTCGAATGCCCCTGAAAACCCCAACTACAACTAACCCAAGCGGGCTTTGGCATTCAATTTAGCCAACAGCTCTTTCGCTACTTTATTTCCGTAGTCCTTTTTACGATACTTGGTAATCGGTTGAATTCCTAGGATGGTGTTGGTCAAGAACAACTCATCGGCCTTTTGTAGTTCGAAAGGAGAAATGGAGGTTTCTTCCAGAATATAATCAGGCATATGTCCGAGGATATCGATAATCTGTTTTCGGACGATTCCGTTAAGGCAGCCATCAGATAAGGGTGGTGTTTTTATTTTATACCCCTTCACCAAAAATAAATTTCCATTTAGCCCTTCGACCACTTGCTTTTGCTCGTTTAACAACAGACAATTTTGGTAGTCATTTTCGGCAGCATAAATGCTTCCCAACACATTGATGGCTCTATTATTAGTCTTTAAAGTTGATAATAATCCAGAAGCGATATAATGATCTTTGAAGAGTTCTACTTCGTAGGTTCCTTCACTCAGAATATAAAAAGGAGCAGTTATCGGCTCCACTTCCACCAGATATTCCACCTCTTTCGATGTTGGCGTATATCTTCCACCCCAGCTACGCCATACCAATAATTTCACCCGATACGCACTGGAAGCTTCGGCGTTTTCAATCGTTTTCTGAATCTCTCTTTCCAGAAATTCCATGGTGAATGACATGGGTATTTCCATGCGCATGATTCGCATGGAAGCCATTAGTCGGAAATAATGATCTTCCCAGAAAAGCACTTTCCCAGCCGATACCTTGATGGTCTCGAAAACCGCATCTCCATAATGCAAGCCACGGTTATGTGGGTGAAGCCGAGTATCTGAAAGTGCCGTGATTTGTCCGTTATAATTCACCATAAAAAAGCCACCGTTTAGGGTGGCGTAAATATACGAAGAAGGGATGGGTTTCTAAACCGACCCCAAAATGTGTTTAAGATTGGAAATCATATTGTCCCAAAGCATTTTTGCCTCTTCTATTTCGTCTTCTTCGGCGAAGTCGGTTACGATGAGGGAAACATCCTTGGTAATTTCATCTACCAAAATTCGCATTTCGAAATAATAATCGGTATCCTCATCATCTACCCAGCGAAACTTAATGCGTTCCCCGCTTTTTTTACCTAGGAGGCGTGCTTTTTCTTCACTGCCCTCCCAGATAAAGGTGAAATACTCCCCTCGTGAATTAACGTTATCGGCATACCATTCACTCATGCCGGAAGGGGTTGATATATATTGAAATAAAAGGGACGGAGATACCTGAATCGGGAACTCCATTTCAAACTTTACTTTGTCATCCATAGGTATACGTTAGCTGTCGCCCAATATAGATATTAATTTAAAACTGCAAAAGTCGGCTGGGGAAATTTTACCGAGTGTTTATTCACATTTACCAATAAAATTCAATGGTTTTAGGCTTTAAAACAAAACTCCGATGTTTCCACCGGAGTTTTTAAGTTATTCATTGATGATTCCCTACTATTAGTTCGGTAACATTACTTTGTTGATCACGTGAATCACTCCGTTGCCAGCTTGGACATCCACGGCAATGATACCGATGTCAGAATTTCCAGAGCCATCTGTTACATTGGCAATATTTCCGTTGGTTCCTGGCAATGTGATAATCATGTTGTCCCCTTCCAATGTCATCGCCATTGTTTCTCCTGGATTGTTCAAATCACTAGAGGTGACGTTGGCTTCACTCACCACATGGTGGAGAAGTACCTGTGTTAATTCCGCTTCGCCTGGAATAGTTCCCAATGCGTCAAAAGCCGCATTAGTGGGAGCGAAAACAGTAAATTCAGGGTTAATTCCATCTGCATTATCTCCTTGTGTTCTTGAAAGGATGCCAGCGAAATCGGTACCTGGTGTCAGTGTCGTTAATGCCTGTACCAAGGTAGAGAAATTCGGATCCGCAACGGCAAAAGTAACCACCGTTGGAATGTCTATAACGGCGTCAATGGCATGAATCACTCCGTTGGTTCCAACCACATCGGCTGCAACTACATTCGAGACACCATTGAACGAAACTCCATCGTTCGTATTAAAATAAAGGCTTAAGGCATTACCTCCAGGCCCTGAAGCGCCCGTGTTTTTGTAACCAGCTCCTTCTGCGGTAAGTAAAGTTGATGTTTCGGTGGCACCAATTATAACATGGTTCAACAAAATTTGTGCAAGAACATCAGTTGGGACATCACCCAGTGGTGTTCCATCCAAAAAAGCTCCGAAAGCAGCATTGTCTGGAGCCAGAATCGTAAACGGGCCTTCGCCGCTCAACACATCGACCAAATTTCCGTCAGCCGCTCCTAAAGCAGCCACTAAACTCGAGAAAGATGGGTTAGCCAAAGCGTGATCGACTACACTAGGCAATCCAATAACGGCATCCACAATATGAAGGGTACCATTATCAGCTTCAAGATCCGCTTCGGTAACAGTAGCTACTCCGTTGAATTGCACAACTCCATCAGTATTAAAATAAAGACTTAGATTCAAACCACCGCCGTTGGTAGCGTTGGTAGAAGCATAGCCTGCCCCTTGTCCGATTAAGTCAGAAGAGGAAATATCTGCTGAGATGACGTGGTTCAACAGAATCTGTGAAAGTACATCGGTGGGCACCTCATTCAATGAGGCAAATCCGTTGGCCGTCAAAAAACTATCAAAAGCAGCGTTGGTCGGAGCGAGTACCGTAAAGGGACCATCACCTGTTAAAACGCTAACCAAGTTTCCATCAGCGATCTGAAGCGCTTGTACCAAGGTTGTCAGTTCTGGTCTTTCCAAGGCTACCTCAACTAAGTTGGGATCGCCGGGGTTTACAACATTGTTGTTGTCGTCGTCATCACTACACGCTGTAAATCCAATAGCAAGGAACAGCATAGTAACCATTTTTAAAGTTCTCAAAGTCTTTTTCATGTCTATTTTTTTTGATTTAGGTTCGAAGATACCATTTTGTTTAATGTTTTATGTATTATGTTAAACATTTAAACTAAGATTAACATTTATTGAGGTAAGGTGCTGGCATCAAATTGAGACGTAAGAGTTCTCATGCAACTCCTAATCCAATACGCGTATCATTGTAGAAACTCTTGGACACTATTAAAATTTTAAAATTTTGTATTTGAGGAGCTAGTTTTTGTTTCTATATTTGCAGCCGCTAAGAAGCAATATGCTATTAGCAACATTTAAGGCGTGGTAGCTCAGTTGGTTAGAGCGTCGGATTCATAACCCGGAGGTCGGGAGTTCAAATCTCCCCCACGCTACAGCAAAACCCGATGTGAAAGCATCGGGTTTTTTTATT
>CAZOSF010000036.1:1796-4544 GCA_964582415.1 uncultured Alteromonas sp. | reverse complement strand
TTGGCCGATGCAATTCTGGCATTTCTCGCAGTCAAATACGCATCGATTTCAGCAATGTTCAATTGCAGATCTGTTTTAAGGTTCTCAAGGTAGTGTACTTCTTGCTTCCTCAATTTTCGGGCTTCGTTGGCATTGTTGATCTGAAGGGCAATCAAAATACCTATCACCACCAAGATTATTTCACCAATGGCATACAGCAGGTATTTACTAAACTTGTTCTCGATCACTAATTTTTGACGGATTTTTCGAAAGAATTTAATCATGAGTCCTTTCTTGATTTTACCTTTGAAAACCTATTTCTCGTATTTTTTCAGCCAAGCCAAATGCTCGGTAATCAACACTTCCTTGGGCACAAAATGACCAGTTTTGGAAACATAATGTTTCTTGTCCTCTTCTGGAGTACCTAATAGCTTAAACATGGGGATTTGGGAGGTTTCCAAGGGAAAGAACTGATCGAACTCCCCATTCAGCATCAATACAGGCATGGTAATACGTGGCGTATAGAGATAGGATTCTACTTCTTTCTTGCTTTTCTGGAAACAAAGCCCAGCCACATACAGCACGGCACACTGGACTCGATCATCAATAGCCAATAAAATGTTGGCCATAGAGCCTCCCCAACTGGTGCCAAAATACGAGAGTTTGGAAGCATCCATATCTTCTCGGGAAACGATATAATCGATGGTGCGCTTATATTCTTTTCCCCATTTAATAACATGCTCTTTATAGTATTCGGAATCATTGGGATAATCACTTTTCAAATTATCCACCCTTTCATAGGTACTAAGATAGACCGGCAAGAAAACAGCATACCCTTCACTCAATAAATATCGCAATCGATTCAAGTTGCTCTTCTGCATAAAATCTACGTTGGTGAGGTGAATGGCATTCGATCCCGGAAATAAAATTATGGGTTTGTAGGGTTGAGTATAAGCGCTGTCATAGAAGACATACCCCGGCAATACACCTGCTCCTTCATAAGGCAAGGAAATCTCATACCGATCTACCTTGAAGGTTCCGGAATTTACTTCTTGCGGAAGTATTTTTGCGTTCAATGGTTTATCGGGATAATCGTATTGGGCTTTGAAAATTTCGAAGACCTCATCAGAAATGGTCTCTTCATTTAAAAAGTCCCGAGTAGCAATAGAGACAATGGCCTCCGGAGAAGAATCCACCTCTGTTTCGCATTCCAAATTCTTCACCAACCGCATGCCGTTGGAGTCGCTTCTATCCATTACATCTTGTCCATAATAATCATTAAAGAAATAAGGATCGTCTTTATACCCACCGCCAAGAATGCCCCGTTTGCTATTTGTGTCATCGATCGAATTGATAATCCATTCCCTTGCATTTCCTGCCATGTCATAAAGCTCCCTTAGATTTTGACTTTCGAGGGAACCCACCTCCACCAACTGGTTTTTAGAAAAATTGCTGTTGGGAACAAAATAAGAAGCCCCGGCCAACATCGCGGCGTGAGCAAATTGATACACATTGGGCAAATCTAACCCCTTGTATTTGGCATACGCTCGTGCCTCAAACCAAGATATCCCGGTAACCGGAAAGTTCGATTGTCCCTCAGGATAGTTTCCATACGACCAACCCGCAGGACCGGGCTGCCCAAAGGCATCCACAAAGGTTTTTACCGTTTCTTCAAAACCCAACTCCTTACCATTATAGGAGTACGGAAAATCCCAATAGTCTGGATTGCTATAACCGCCAGCATCCAAGAATTCCTTAAATTCTGAATTGGTTACCTCATATTTCGAGATACTGTAGGGCTTGATATCGATCCCCGGCAAATGGTCGATGCCCGGATAGGAAAGCGGCTTTTTACCGCCTACCAATAGAATATGATCCTTGGGAATTGTATTGTCTATTGGTAAAAGAAAATTATTATAGCCCGTGATTAGATAATAGGGATGCATAAATTCGATGTAGGAAGCTCCCTTATTGGCAAACTTCAGATTAAGAATACCATTGGGTACCCGGGCCTCCTTCAACGGGGTTTTGCCAAGCGCATACCAACGTCCCAATGTGTCGTAGGGCGATGAAAACGAAACCTCCAAATTTTCCGGATCGGTAAAAATAGAGACGGGGGTAGTGACCTTTTCGTAGTAACTTTTTATGATGGGATTGGTATTTCCTTCATCCAACAACTTCTTTGTTTCCGTATAAACAATATCCAAATCATCTGCATCATAGGCACTGACAATCTCGGGGAGTTTTTCATTGAGTAAAGACTCATCGGTACGCCCCTTCTGAAAATAATAAACAAACAAGGCACCAAGTATGACGGTCACCAAGATATTCACGTAAAGCGTCCACTTCTTTTTTGGTTTTATGGAAATACCGGGTGTGGTTGACTTCTGACTTCTCCAAACGAAAAATAAGCCCACAAAGAAGGCGATTAGCAGCAAAATCAATAAATACGGTAGGTAATTGCTTTTAACGTCCAACTTCAATAAAACAAAGTCGACCCCCTGAATAAGGGTAAATGCAAAAGCGATAAAGGCAGCTACGTATTTATAGTAGCTATTGGATGTCTTAAACATAAAAGTTGTTAGTTAGCGGTTGTTATGTACTTAATCTTAAAAGGATTAAAATACAAATGGTTGATTCCCCCTAAGATAGGTTTTTTATCGATAGGTTGTTATCAGTCCCGCCCCTTTCAGGTTCCACGCAAAACGTGACAGGCGGGTAATGTCGGTTGTCTGTTGTCGGTTCACGGGAATCCGTCTAATCCAACTA
>CAZOSF010000036.1:0-1696 GCA_964582415.1 uncultured Alteromonas sp. | reverse complement strand
CCATTTCCCTTCTAATTCCTTCCCTCAGGTCTTTAAGTTGAATCGTCGTGTCGTCCCTATCCATGCACTTCAAAATAGAATATTGGAGACTATTTACGATGGAAGCCGGACTGAGCTCATATTGTTCTGCTAGATATTCCACGTCCACAGCTTCGGCATATTCAAACTCCGCTGTAAGATAGCGTCTCCACAGTTGTAATCGTTGCTGAGAATCTGGCAAAGTAAAATCGATAACCTGCTGAAATCTCCTAAAAAAGGCGGCGTCAATGTTTTTCTTTAGATGGGAACATAGAATTACCAGACCATCATACGACGCTATGAGTTGGAGGAAATAAGATACCTCTTGGTTGGCATACGTGTCATGCGCATCTTTCACTTCGGAACGCTTACCGAAGAGGGCATCCGCCTCATCAAACAACAAAATCCAATCTTTGCCTTGGGCTTTATCAAATATTCGTGATAGGTTCTTTTCCGTTTCCCCAATGTACTTGGAAACCACTGTGGTTAAATGAATTTCATATACCTCCCTTCCAGTTTCTTTACCCAGAAGACAAGCGGCCATTGTTTTTCCTGTTCCAGAAGGACCCTGGAACAAAGCACGATAACCAGACATGAGGTTCTTTCCAAAACCAAAGTCGTTTTTCAGGTGCTTCCCAAACCTTAAATAAGAGGCTACCTCCTCTAATTGCTTTCTTGTACTCTCGGAAACAATTAGGTCCTCCATGTTCAGTTCGGTAGCAACACGTTGCGCGAGAAATTCTGGTCCAAATTCAGCTTTCTCCATACCTCTACCCATTAGCAATCGTTAGGCCTTCATGGGCAATTTCAATACTCTCTACGGCCACTTCAGTCCCATCCGATTTGAGATCGGTGGAAACAATTTTGGTGGGCCAAGCATTTAATAGTGTCCAAGTCATGGTGGGATTCCCACCTTCGTCCAGTAATTTAATGACCACATTTTGACGTTCGATAGTGTTCATCTTAATTTTTGCAAACCACTCAAATAAAGCATTGTCCTTTGCAAACACCCCACGTTTCAACGTCACGTTAGTGTTTTTGACCAATCCCGGCATAGTGATCTTTGAAAATATCGGACTGTTGCCGTGACGGTACTCGATCGGTTCGGCCTCAATATCCAACCCACTTACCTCCTGAAAAGGAATGTTGATAGTACTCCCCCAATCTACCATAAAATAAAATCTAGGTAAGGGCCAGTTTTTGTCTTGTGCTTCTCCTGCCATACGCAATGCTTTGGTTAATTATAATCGATTGAAATTCAACAAGTATTCCGTCAAATATAGTATAATAATAAATGGGAAACCGTTTCCTGCTTTTTCATGAACTTTAAAATTGTATCTTTAAAACAATCAACAAAAAACCAACGCTATGAAAGAATATTCCAATGGGGAGATTACCATCCTCTGGCAACCTGATAAATGCACCCACTCTGGAATTTGTGTAAGAACCTTACCGCAAGTGTATAATCCTAAAGAACGCCCCTGGATCAAAATTGAAAATGCCACTTCTGAAGAATTAAAGGCGCAGGTAGCCAAATGTCCGTCGGGTGCCTTAAGCATCAAATAATATGTCGGTTAGCATATCAAAAGAAGACAACGGCAAAAAAGGTCGGTTTGTCCTGGAAGTCGACGGCCAGTTTGCAGGTGAAATGACCTTTACTTGGGCGGGGCCGTCAAAA
>CAZOSF010000035.1:1874-25037 GCA_964582415.1 uncultured Alteromonas sp. | reverse complement strand
ACAGTCCAATCGATCTTTCAAGGGGCTAATATACGCAAAATAATTGTCATGATACCTTTTATCCAAAGGTTCTGTTTTGGGTAAATCTTCTTGAAAAGGATCCACCTGCCTTCCGTTTTTCCAGAACCGGTAGCATACATGAGGACCTCCTGTATTGCCGGTCATTCCAACCCAACCGATAACATCCCCTTGCTTTACATACTGTCCCACCCTAACATTGTATTTCTTCATGTGCAAGTATTGGGTCTCGTACATGGAATTATGTTTTATTTTCACATAAATTCCATTTCCTCCTTTTCTTTCTGCTTTGGTAACCACCCCATCGGCGGTGGCGATAATCGGTGTGCCAATATTCGCAGCAAAGTCGGTTCCCTTGTGAGGGCGAACTTTATAGCCATAATACGCAATGCGTCGGTTCAGATTATACTTGGAAGAAATTCGGTAATTGAAACGAATGGGGGATTTCAAAAAAGCCCTTCTCAAATTGTTGGCTTCCTCATCATAGTAATCCCACTGCTTAACCCCTCCTTCATTTGTTTCATAGTTGAAGGCGTAGAAAGAACGCCCTCGATGTTCGAAATAGGCCGCCTTAATTTCACCCAATCCACCTGAAATGGTATCATCAATGAACTTTTCAGTATAGATTACCTTAAAATTATCCCCTGCCTGCAATTGGAAGAAGTTTATCGTCCAAGCATAGATATTGGCAAATCGATCGATCATTGCCGGGCTTAAGTTATTATCGGCCATGGTAGCAGCTAGGGAATGGGTTATCACTCCCGAGGCCTCCTTTTCTAAAATGGTTACCGGCTTTTGTTCGTGAGAAATACTAATGCTGTCCCGAAAGTCGATCACTGCATACTCCACTTTGGTCTTTTCATAAATGAATACTTGCGTCTGATTTAGACTATCCTTGGAATTCAAGAGGACATAGGGTTTCCCTATTTGAATTCGGCGCACATCAAAACGATCTTTAAAAGTAGTAGCTACTTCATAGATCTTGTTTTGGGAAACACCATGCTCGCTAAGAATGCCTCCAAAGGTATCTCCAGGACGAATAGTATCTCTAATTACATTGAAGTCGTTGAGGGTGTATCCGTATTCTTCTTGAATAACGGGAGTTTCGGGAATGGTCTCTTCAATTTCCTCTTCCTTAATGTCGTTTGAACAGGCAAAGAAGGTTAATACTACGGGGATAAGGTAAATTAGGTTCTTCAATTTTCAATCATTTTTCAACTACACATCATTGCCCCAATCTTTCAATTCCTGTTCGGTCCAAACCTCTGGGAAGAAAATTCTACGTTGGTACCTGGGATGCATGTACTTAGCCCAATCACTTCCTCCGGTAGCTTCTTCCGGTTTTTCGCCATGGTTGAGGTATTTCGCGGCCGTTTTATAATGTGCCATCACCCATTTTACGTTGACTGTATAATCATAATGGCGCATGGCCTTACGCAACTCTGGGTTATCTCGATCCTCTTGGGGCAGGCTTTTGTATTTGGTGTACAAATTTATGGTATTATATTCTATTGCAAAGTCGATAAATTCTTTTTTATAACGATCCTCGAAGGCCTTAAGTGTGTATGATTTATTTCCGGTTTCATAATTTTTTCCTGCAGCTTGCCAATAAAGGTGTTCGATGGCATAGTCATAGGAGGTATTTCGATCGATGGTTTCACGGAATCGATAGTCAATGAGGTTGATCAGTTCGGTAGAAGCAAATTCGATTTTTCGATATTGGGCGCTTTGAAATCCAGAAGCTGGAGCCAAGGTATTCCTGAACTTTAAATACTGCGCTACTTCCATCCCTTCGGTCATGATATTGAAAGAGGAGGTGAGCATATCGAAATACCGACTAATACGCATCAGTCGTGCAGAGAAGAATGCTGTGGTGAGCCCCTCTTTATGGGAAACTTGTTGAATCTCCCATAGAATCATTTTGAAAAGTAATTCATTGATTTGGTGGTACATGATGAATACCATCTCATCGGGTTGGTTGGTTCGCTGCACTTGAAGGCTGAGTAAGGCATCGGTTTGAATGTAATCCCAGTACGTAATAGGTTTTCCGTACAATAGCCCTTCCAAATGGGTTTCAAGATCTTGGCCGATAGCTTTGTATTTGCTGTCGAGTTGCTGAAGAAGATCCTTGTTTTCGGGTGATAATTCCATGTGGTTAATCAACGATTATTTTGAACGAATGTTTTAGCCCCTTGAATTCGGTTAGCGTTGCTTTTAGGGATCCTACCGCAAGATCAGCTTTTATAAGCAAGGGAATTTTATTTTCATCATCACTTACCCAGACCGTTAAGCTTTCTTTTTCCTTAAACACTCTTCCCGACTCCACATAAGGACGGAATTTTAGGGTGGCAATCTTTCCGAATTTCGTGCGGATGATTTCCCGACCTAAAAACTTTAAACGAAATCGGAATGTTTCTTCTCTGCCAAACACCATGTCTAAATCGAAGGTATCTCCTTCCTTTAAGGTTTTGGAATTGACATGATTTCGGAGATAATAAAAAGAGGAGACCATATCTTGGGCATCCTCTGGAAAGGTAATCCAGTCCTTTCTTTCTTTTTTCTTATCATGTACCAATGCCGTACGATTCTCATGGTAAAAATCGATTTGTACGTCTTTGGTATACCCGCCTTCATCAATCTTGCGAACAAAGCGATACGGCCTGTTGTCGTCAACACCGATATAGGATTGGTAATAATCTTCAACATTAAAAAACAGTTTGGAAACCCCTGTCGTTTTCCCCTCACCTTGAACATGAAATACCTGCTTTCCGTGTAGATTCTTTTCATCAACTTTCAGCGTAGCATATCCCGCCGTAACAATGCCATAGTGAACTCGAAATTTAAACCATTCCCCATCACCATAGGCTTGGTATTGGGCATGCGACAGGGTAGATGCTAAAAATACGGCAAACAGTATGAATGGTTTCATGAGTCTCATTAGGGGTCTTTTCATCGATTTTGCAACTACCGTTCCAAAAATACAAAACCCTGTCGATTAGTCGGCAGGGTTTTGTAGTTGTTACTAGAGCGTTCCCCTGGAAGCTTGTTCTCTTTCAATTGATTCGAACAAGGCTTTGAAATTCCCCGCTCCAAATCCTTTTGCCCCCATTCTTTGAATAATTTCGAAGAACAAGGTTGGACGATCCTGTAAGGGTTTTGTGAATATCTGCAAAAGATATCCTTCTTCATCGGCATCCACTAAAATGGACAGCTTCTGCAATTCCTTCAAGTCTTCCTTCATCATTTCCATATGAGTTCCCAAACGTCTTGGGATATCGTCGTAATAGGCTTGCGGTGGTGGTGGTAAAAACTCGATGCCACGGGCGCGCAATTCTGAAACAGTATGGATAATATCATCCGTTGCTACGGCCAAATGCTGTACTCCGGGTCCTTCGTAGAAATCGAGATATTCTTCAATCTGCGATTTTTTGATTCCCTCTGCTGGTTCATTGATCGGGAATTTAATACGGCCATTTCCGTTGCTCATCACTTTACTCATCAAAGCCGAATATTCAGTATGAATTTGCTTGTCGTCGAATGATAGGAAATTGACGAACCCCATCACTTCCTCGTACCATTTTACCCAGGTATTCATTTCACCCCAACCTACATTGCCCACCATGTGGTCGATATATTTCAATCCAATAGGGCTTGGGTTGTATTCAGATTCCCAATTTTTAAAACCGGGAAGAAATGTACCCTTATAGTTCTTGCGTTCCACAAAAATGTGAACGGTTTCTCCATAGGTGTAAATTCCGGAACGAACCACTTCGCCATGCTCGTCTTTCTCGATTCTAGGCTCCATAAAGGGCTTGGCCCCACGCTTGGTGGTTTCTTCAAAAGCGCTTTTGGCATCCTCTACCCAAAGCGCAATTACTTTTACCCCGTCACCGTGTTTTCTAAGGTGGTCGTTGATGGGTGAGTCGCTATTCAATGGGCTGGTGAGCACCAACCGAATTTTATCCTGAACCAACACATAACTCACCTCATCCCTTGATCCGGTCTCTAATCCTCTGTAGGCTAAAGATTGAAAACCAAAAGCCGTTTTGTAAAAGTGGGCTGATTGCTTAGCATTTCCCACATAAAATTCAACATAGTCGGTTCCGAGAAGCGGCAGAAAATCCTGAGCTCCTTCAAATATTTTTTCCAGTCCGTAATTCACGGAGGTTACTTCTTTACTCATCGTCTTGCTATTTAAAAGTGCATACTTCGATGCTATTTATTACTTTTTATCAATTTCAATTATGATTACTCCAACCAAGATTGGAAATACGTATCGTCGGCAATTTTCATCGCTTCTTCGGTCACCTTGAGCGGTTTAAAGGTATCAACCATCACGGCCAACTCTTCGGTCGATTTTTTACCAATGCTTCTTTCGGTAGCCCCAGGATGTGGTCCGTGCGGAATTCCTGCTGGGTGCAACGAAATATGTCCAGCCTCAATATCGTTCCGGCTCATGAAATCACCATCTACGTAATACAAAACCTCATCGCTATCAATATTACTGTGATTGTAGGGAGCTGGAATCGCATCGGGATGGTAGTCGTACAATCTTGGTACAAAACTGCACACCACGAAAGTATCCGTCTCAAAGGTTTGGTGCACCGGTGGTGGCTGGTGGATACGACCGGTTAAAGGTTCGAAATCATGAATTGAAAAGGCATAAGGATAGTTATAGCCATCATAGCCCACAACATCGAAAGGATGGGTGGCATATACCATTTCTATGATTTCGTCCTGTTTTTTGATCTTCATCAAGAAATCCCCTTTTTCGTCATAGGTCTCCAACTCCTCAGGTCTACGAATATCCCTTTCGCAGAAAGGGGAATGTTCCAACAACTGCCCAAACCAATTTCGGTATCTTTTTGGGGTATAAATTGGGCTGTACGATTCTACAATAAACAGACGATTGTCTTCCGTGTCGAAATCTATTTGATAGATAATTCCTCGGGGAATCAAGAGGTAATCTCCATATTTAAAATCAAGATTCCCCAAGAAAGTGCGAAGCTTTCCACTGCCTTTGTGGATAAAAATCATTTCATCCGCATCGGTATTTTTATAAAAATACTCCCGAAGTGATTTTTTGGGAGCAGCCAAAATGATATTGCAATCACTATTTGTAAGAACGGTCTTTCGGCTATCCAAGTAATCGTTTTCAGGTTGTACCTGAAACCCTCGAAAACGGTAGGATTGCATATTATTCGCTTTCGCTACCTTCGGGGCAACACTATATTGATTTAGAATTTTCTTCACTTGGGTGGGTCGGTTCTCGTGGTAGATGTTACTGTACATACCATCAAAACCGATGGTTCCGAAAAGCTGTTCCGGATAGAGGGACCCATCAGGTTTTCTAAACTGAATATGACGTTTATGGGGAATTTTTCCCAGTTTATGATAAAATGGCATAAATGCTGTTTTTGATAAAGTTAAACTCCGATAAAACTCTGAAAACGAAACTCGTACTAAATTACGAGTTTTTGGGTAGAACCCCTCATTCTGGATTCCTTTTTATAAGAAATTTAAGATGGGAAAGTAAGTCGGTCCAAACGGTTGCGATCATAAAACAAATATCGAAAATTTTATGAGATTCGTAGGGTGTCCCCCATTAAAAACGGAAACCAGCACTTACGTACCATTGGTCTTCTCCTAAATCTGGAGAATAAGAATATTTCAATTCTATAGGCCCTAGGAAGGTTTCCAAACCATAGCCCACGGCAAAACCGTAATGACTGATAACCTTGTACCAATCACCCGTCTCAAACAAGCGATTTCCGATATTGGCAATATTCATAGAACCCACCAAATGGTTCTTTCTGAGAAACTCGAAATCTAAATCCAACGTGGCTTTCAGATAGGTGTCCCCTCTCAAATCCAAGGCATCGTAACCGTAGAGTTCCACAAGGTTATTGGTTGGGGTATAGCCATACCCACCCATCATGAAGTCTAACGAACTGGTATTGGTATTCCCAATAACTACCCCTCCTTCCGTACTGATCACACTGGAAAAATAGGGGGTAAATTCTTTGGCAAAGCTAGCCTTGGCCTTAGCAATCGAAAAAGGTTCGAAGTCCTTGTTCAGCCCATTGGCGAAAAGATACATATGAAAGTCTCCAGAAAAATACCACCCGTTGTTCGGATAAAACTTATTGTCGAAACTATCGAACAAAAGGGTGCCATAGGCGCTGAAATAATGCGTGTTTTCAAACAACGTTCTTAAGTTGCCCTCTTCATCCTGGCCAATGGTTTCTGAAAGATAGCGCAACCACTTATGTTCTGCACCTAATTCTAGTTGGAATACCCTTCGGAAAAGGGTCTGTAAATAAATACGATTGGTAAAGTCTTCGTACTCCAATCCTATTTTGTTCAACTGAAAAGTGGTAGGGAACTCCAATTCTGAAGCAACAAAATCCAACCCAACATTTTTCTCGAAGTAAAGGAACCGCGAATTCAAGCCAATACTCCAATAATAACCCTTGTCGATATAGTAATCCAAATTATAGCGCAGATTGTCTCCAACGATCAGATCTAGAGAGAATATATCATTGTTGGTAAACAAACGCTTACGGGTGAGATTGACCAAGGCTGCCGATTTATACAAATCGTCATAATGTGCAGCCAACTTTATAGCGGTCCCATAACCGCTTTCCTGAACATGGATTACAATCCTACTTCCTTGTGATCCCGGAATACTTTCCAACTGGTATTCGATACCGGAGAAGTTTCCCGTTGCGGCCAAGTTGTTCACCCCTTCGCTAAACTTTTCGTAGGTGATGACGGAAGGGGTTCTTAGTTTCAGTTTCCCTAGAATGTAGGATCTAGTGTAGTTATTATTCCCTTCAATTTCGACCTCTTCAACATAGACTGCATCTTCATTTTCAAAATTCAATTTTGGGCGGACGCTATAGATCTGTCTTGCAGCCAAGGCTTGAAGTTCGTCCTTTTGGGTGGCCGCTGCAGCTTCACCGGCTTGTATGATGGCGGCCCCTTCATCGAAGGAAACCACGGTGTACTCCTCAATATTCGGATTGATATATATATCGGTCTTTTCCCTTTTCAACCGCATACCATCAATTGTTCGGTAATTATTTATTTGCACCAGAATGTCCAATGCCGACTGCAATTGTTCCCTAGTACGTAAGGAATCCTGCACATCAACCCCGATGATTATATCGGCGCCTAAAGCACGAACTTCATCAATTGGATAATTATTAACCACCCCTCCATCCACATAGATAACATCCCCTATGGTTACTGGATTAAATAAAGAGGGTAAGGCACCACTTGCTGTAATAGCCCTTGGCAAATACCCTTTATTCAAAATTACCTGTTTCCCCTGTTCCACATCGGTGGCGATACAGAGGAAAGGAATGGGCAGATCGTTAAAGTCCCGGACATCCCGTACATGTGCTAACAATCTTGAAAGTAAATTATATACATTTTGTCCTTTCGAAATTCCTGAAGGAAATCGAAGTTTAAAATCGTCAAATGGAAAACTAAGGGCGTATTTTTCCGATTCTCCACGTTCGTAAAAGGTTTTTGCATTTCTGGGGACATCATCCCGAATCAAGGTTTCGAAATCGATTGATTGGAAGATGGAGTCCAATTGTTTTCCCGAATATCCAGAAGCGTAAAGCGCCCCTATGATGGCTCCCATACTGGTTCCCCCCACGTAATCTACCCTCACGCCAGCTTCGTCCAAAGCTTTCAATACGCCAATATGGGCTAAGCCTTTGGCGCCGCCTCCGCTCAGGACCAGGCCTACCTTCACATCTTTTTTCTGAAGGGTATCTTGAGTATGCCCTAAAAGTGGCAGCAGGAAAAATACTATGTAGAGCAGGTATTTCATCACAGACTCTGAAAATGTGTAATTATTTTTTGAGCTCTATTCGCTCCTATCAATGGTTCCAATTCATCAAAACTTGCCTCACCGATTCGCTTAGTGCTTTTAAAATGCTTCAAGAGTTCCATCACAGTTTTCTCTCCAATACCCGGAATTGTCTCCAAGGCTGTATTTAAAGCCTCTTTACTGCGCTTGTCGCGATGGAAGGTAATTCCAAATCGGTGTGCCTCGTTCCGAAGCTGCTGAATGACCTTTAATGTCTCCGATTTTTTATCCAAATACAATGGGATGGGATCGTTGGGATAGTACAATTCTTCCAAACGTTTTGCAATTCCTATTATTGCAATTTTTCCCCTTAATCCAAGTCGGTCGATACTCTTCAAGGCCGAAGAAAGCTGTCCCTTTCCTCCATCTATGATGATAAGTTGTGGTAAAGGTTGCTCTTCTTCCAACAGACGTTTGTATCTGCGATAAACCACTTCTTCCATAGAGGCAAAATCATCGGGCCCCTCTACAGTTTTGATATTAAATTTTCGATAGTCATTCTTGCTGGGTTTTCCATCCTTGAAAACCACACAGGCCGCTACAGGATGTGTTCCTTGAATATTACTATTATCGAAACATTCAATATGCCTTGGCTCCACCGAAAGGCGAAGATCCTTCTTCATCTGCGCCATGATACGCTTCTCGTGTCGATCGGGATCGACCACCTTGGCTTGTTTTAGGCGCTCCAAACGGTAATATTTGGCGTTGCGTTCGGATAAATCCAATATCTTTTTCTTGTCGCCCAACTTGGGCACGTGTATAGCAATCCCTTCGCCCAAGGGAACTTCAAAAGGGACGTAAATTTCTTTAGATTGAGAGTGGAATCGTTGACGCAGTTCCACTATGGCCATGGGCAATAATTCGCTATCGCTCTCTTCCAGTTTTTTTTTGATTTCCAATGTATGGGAACGAATGATGCTGCCAAATGATATTTGTAAAAAATTCACATAGGCATAGGTTTCATCGGAGACAATGGTGAACACATCCACATTATTTATTTTAGGATTGACCACCGTCGATTTTGCCTGGTAGTTCTCCAATACATCTATTTTTTCCTTGATGCGCTGTGCATCCTCAAAATGGAGGTTTTCGGCATGCTCCTTCATCTTTGCCTTAAATCGATGCAGCGACTCCTTAAAATTTCCTTTGATGATATCCCGAATGGCAGCGATATTTTCGTTGTAATCGGCTTCCGAGTGTTTGCCTTCACAAGGACCCAGACAATTTCCCAAGTGGTACTCCAAACAGACCTTATATTTCCCTGCTTCAATCTTGTCCTTGGCTAAATCGAAATTACAGGTTCGGATAGGATATAAGCCTCGAATGAGCTCCAACAAGGTATGCACCGTTTTCATATTGGTATACGGCCCATAATATTCACTCCCATCCCGAATCAGTTTACGGGTGGAAAAAACCCGTGGAAACCGTTCGTTTTTAATACACAACCATGGATAGGACTTATCGTCCTTTAGCATAACATTGTATCGTGGTTGGTATTTTTTTATCAGGTTATTTTCCAACAACAAGGCATCGGTTTCCGTGGCCACCACGATATGTTTGATCGTATTAATTTTCTTTACCAACAAACGGGTGCGGGCATTATCGTGTTCTTTGTTGAAATAAGAGGCGACCCGTTTTTTGAGACTTTTTGCCTTTCCTACGTAAAGCAATTTCCCATCCTTATCGTAATACTGATAGACCCCTGGTTCGTTGGGAAGGGTGGAAATCTGTAATTTAACCGAGGCGTCTTGCATACCTCAAAGATAAACGATGTTTGGAAGCCTTTAAAAATCAGCTCATCAAATATTTGTTAAAGGCAACTTCTTGAATTCGAATACGACTCACTTTTTTTTCTAAATTGCAGTATCTATGAATATTGCCATTCTTTCCCGTGGGGAATCCCTGTATTCAACGAGAAGCCTGATGAAAGCAGGATTGGCTCGTAACCATCTAATGGAAGTGTTGGATCCGGATAAATGCACCATGGCCATAGAAAGCGGGCGGCCCATATTGTATTATTGTGATGAAATCGTGGATGATTTGCACGCCGTTATCCCAAGGATTGGGGCTTCCAATACGTTTTTTGGTTCTTCCTTGGTTCGACATTTTGAGTGCATGGGTACTTTTACGGTAGTAGGCGCAGAGGCCATTTTACAATCGAGAAACAAATGGACCTGTAATCAGGTTTTGTCTCAAGCAGGTTTGCCCCTACCGAAAACTTTTTTGGGCAACTCTTACGATGCTGAAGTACTGATGGAGCTCTTTGGGGAGGCTCCGATGATTATAAAAATTTTACAGGGGACACACGGTCATGGGGTGATTTTGGCCGAAACGCGCACCTCTGCCCTGTCGACAATACAAACACTAAATACCGCTAAGGTTCGGTTTGTCGTCCAGGAGTTTATAAAGGAATCGGATGGTAGTGATTTAAGAGCGATAGTCGTCGATGGAAGGGTGGTGGCTTCTATGAGACGGAGTAGTAAAAAGGGGGAATTCCGTTCCAATCTGCATCGTGGTGGTTCTTCAGAAGTCATTAAACTTACGCCAGAGCAAGAGCAGTTAGCCCTTCGGGCAGCAAAATGCCTAAAATTGGGTGTATGTGGTGTAGATATTTTAGAAAGTGAGCGAGGACCCTTGATTTTAGAGGTGAATTCCACTCCAGGGTTGGAGGGCATTGAAACCACCACAGGAATCGACATTTCCGGACAAATCATAAGTTATATAGAAAGAAACAAACGTTAATGGCGAAGAAAAAAGCGGCACCACTCACGATTTTCGGCCAAGAAATCCTTCCTGGAGAATCACAGGAACTCAATTTCAGCTTTGCCAACTTACATACCAATACGCCTATAGAGGTTCCCGTAATTATCGAACGATCATTGTATCATGGTCCTACGGTACTATTTACTGCAGGGATCCATGGGGATGAGGTAAACGGCGTTGAAATCGTTCGTCAGTTGGTTTCTAAAGGAATCAACAAACCCAAAATCGGGACAACCATTTGTATTCCCATCATCAATATATTTGGCTTTATTCAAAAACTACGGGATTTTCCTGATGGGCGTGATCTTAATCGTTCCTTTCCAGGTAGCAAAAAAGGTTCGCTTGCGGCTCAGGTTGCGTATAAATTGATGAACGAAATAGTACCTCATGCCGATTATTGTATCGATTTTCATACAGGTGGCAGCAGCAGGTTCAATGCTCCACACATTCGAGTAGAAAAAGGAGATATGCAACTCACCAAACTCGCTAATCTTTTTGGTGCTCCTTTCATCCTTCATTCCAAAAATATAAAGAAGTCCTTTCGAAATGCCTGTAGGAAAAAAGGTGTTCCGCTCTTGCTATTTGAGGGAGGAAAATCGAATTCAATTGATCCTTCGATAAGCAATACAGGGGTGAACGGTTCCAAACGCATTTTGCATCACCTAGGAATGCTTCAAAACAAATTCAAGGTGAGTGCCCCGGCAAAACCTTCTGTGACCATTGCAACTAGTCAATGGGTTCGCGCCCAATATTCCGGTATGTTCAAACCCTCTGTCAAGGTGGGCCACTTGATTAAAATGGGAGACGTAATGGGTCATATAACAGATCCCTATGGGAAGTTTCATCATTTTATCAAGGCCAAGCAAGAAGGGTATGTATTTAATGTGAATGAAAGCCCTATCGTTTATCAAGGGGATGCCCTATTTCATATATCCACCGATATTGCCAATGGATAAGAAGTCTTTACGAAAATTGTACAAGGAAAAACGGGAGGCGTTGGACTCCAAGACCATCGAACAGTGGAGTCTGGACTTGGCCAATCAATGCCTTCGACTCCCCATTTGGGACAAGACCAATTTCCACATTTTTTTATCCATACCTGCCAAAAAAGAGGTTGACACAGCATTCCTGTTGCATGTCTTACAAGGACGTGATAAAACCATTGCCGTTCCCAAAACACAGTTTGAGGATAGTGTCATGAAAGCCATATTGCTTCAGGAGAATACCAAGTTACGCATTACGTCTTATGGGATTCCAGAGCCCGAATCCGGAATCGAGTTGCCACCAAGCCTCTTTGATGTGGTTTTTGTGCCCTTGCTGGCCTATGACCAAAACGGAAATCGTCTAGGTTATGGTAAGGGTTTTTACGATCGATTTCTGAGTGCTTGCAGACCCGATTGTCTTTTTGTAGGATTGTCCTTTTTTCCACCTGAAAGCAGTATCCCCTCCACAATTGAGGATATCCCATTGAACTACTGTGTGACCCCCCATACTTTTTATGAATTTTAAATTTTGTAGGAAAATACATAAGATATTTCAAAATTTCGTATCTTTCGGGCCCCAATACTTATGTAAATGAATTTTCTAGCGCAGAAAAGAAAGAGTATTCTACTGCGGGAATTACGGCCAAATGAACCAGCTGTAACGAACCCCTTCGACCTTGCCTATTACAAGCAATTAACGCAGCTAACAGGCATGGGTAGCTGGAGCATTGATTTCGTTGAAAAGAAAAGCTATCTGGATGCCCAAGCTAGAAAATTATTGAAACTTCCCATCGAATACACTCCATCCTTACGGTATGCATTGGATTTTTACACGGCAGACTACCATGTATTGGCTCTGGAAACCTACGATGCGTGTAAAGAAGGCCAGCCTTTCGATTTGGTTTTTAAAATGCAAACCTTCGACAAGAAACCATTTTGGGCTCGGGTAATTGGTTCCCCAGTTCACAACGAGGAGGAACGCATTGTTGGGATGCAAATCGCCTTTCAGAACATCGATACTTCAAAAAAGCGGGAGCTGGCAATTGAGAAAAGTGGAAGTATTGCCCGGTCTCAAAATAAGCAACTCATGCATCTTGCTCAGGTCATGACCCAGAACATGCGTTCTCACGCGGGAAACTTAGAGCTTACAATGGAGTTGTTACATGGTGCGAATTCACAAGAAGAAGAATACGAACTTCTTCAGAATGTGGAGGCGATTTCCAAAAGCTTGAACGACTCTGTCGAGCAACTCAATACCATCATCACTTCCCAAACGAGAGGTGCAGGAAACATTCAAACGGTTCAGTTTGCTGATATTTTAAAACAAGCTTCTTCGAGTTTACGAAAATCCATTCAAGCCAGTGAAACAGAAATCTTTTCTGATTTTTCGGAGGTTCCTGAAATCTCCTATATCCCCGAATATATGGAGAGCATTTTTGTTCAGCTGATTTCGAACGCCATTCGTTTCCGTCATCCAGATCGTAATCCAGCTATCGATATCTTCAGTTTCTATGAAGACGAAGAAGTATGTCTAATGGTTCGCGACAACGGTTTAGGAATTGACTTGCAACGATTTGGTGACGATGTTTTCAAAGTGAATCATACCTTCCATAATGGCACCAGCGGCAATGGCCTTGGGCTTTTTATCGTAAAGAATCAAGTGGAAACCCTTCAGGGCAGTCTTTCTATCGAAAGTAGTGTAGGGAAAGGCACCACCTTCCGAATCCGATTTTAAGCGTTTACTCTTCTTCAGAGCTCGTCTTTACAGCTATCTCTTTTTGAACATGTTCCTTTTTGGGAAAAGCCTTTTTATTGAATACTATCAATAAGCCTACGCCGATACTGATGGCAGAATCGGCCACATTAAATACTGGATTGAAGAAGGAGAAAGAAAACATGTCCACCACCTTTCCGTGTAGCAATGTCCCATATCCCCCTTCCGCCGGAAGAAAAGTAGCTAGTTTATTATAGGAGTCCCCAAATAGAATCCCGTAAAAAACAGAGTCGATTATGTTTCCAAAAGCGCCTGCAAAAATAAGCGCGATGGAGACGATGAGTATGTTTGGTGCCTTTTTACGAACCGAATCCCACAACCACCAGCCAATACCCACAATTGCGACCATACGGAACAACGTTAAGGACAACTTTCCATATTCTCCAGGAATCTTTGCCCCCCATGCCATGCCTTCATTTTCGATAAAGTAAATCTTAAACCAAGAAAATACTTCGACCTCATCATACAATTCGAAATTCATCTTGATGTAAATTTTGGAAACCTGATCAATTATCAGAATCAAAAGGATGAGTAAGGTGGCTTTCTTTAAGGACATGTGGTTCCGTTGGTTTCTAATGCGGCAAAAATACAGAATTATTCTGGGGTTTTCCGAAGGCTTATATCTCCCTTAACACTTTGCGCTTTGATGGTATAGAAGCCCACTGAAGATAGGGTGTTCACTACCTTTCCTTGACGCGAATGGGCTTCCCCAGACGCCTCAGCAGATGTGGTTACATCGATAGAACCGCTTTCCGTATGAAGGTTGGCATTCCCCTTAAATTTAATCAGGAAACAATTTCCAGAACCCAAGTGAACCTCCAATCGCTTGAAGGTTCCTTCCCCCTCCAAATGTGCCTTCGGGGCACTGATCAATACCCTAAAATTTTCCGGCACTTGCAAATGTAAAGAGATGGAAATCACTTTATGGGCGGCCAACTTATCGTTCGGGCGATGAAAAAATTCTTGGTAGCCTGGTTGAATTCTGAGGACGCCATCTTGAGCCTCGGAGTTAATGATAATTTGTTCCGAATGCTCGCCTTCCATTCGGGCTTCCACCCTTATCTGGGTACCACGATAGGTGGAAACCTCTACCTGGTAGGCATTTTCCGCTAATAGCTCAAGGGCATCATAGGGTGAAGCCTCCCAAGTTTTTACCAATACCTTATTATTAGCGTGCAGGGGAAGAAAAGACAGATTCATTAAAACGAAAATACCCCAGGAAAGAAACCCAGGGTATCTGTATCTAAAAATCTTGGTAATCATCCCAATAATAAAGTATTCTTACTTTTGAAGATTCTTCGCCTCGATACTTAACGTGGCGTGAGGCACCAATTTCAAACGTTCTTTGTTGATCAACTTCCCTGTTACACGGCAGATTCCATAAGTTTTGTTTTCGATGCGGATCAAGGCGTTTTTCAAATCGCGAATGAACTTCTCCTGACGAATGGCCAATTGAGAATTGGCTTCTTTACTCATCACTTCACTTCCTTCATCGAAAGCCTTAAAGGTTGGGGAGGTATCATCGGTTCCATTGTTCGAATCGTTTTTATAGGCACTTTCAATTAAAGCCAATTGCTCTTTTGCCTTTTCCAATTTCTCAACGATGATTTCACGGAATTCTTCCAACTCCTTGTCACTGTAGCGGGTTTTAGCTTCTTGGGACATATCTAATGTTTTTTTATTCGTAACTGGGTTTCAATGCCATCGAAGGCAATTTCCGTGCCATCTCCTACAGATTCTTGAAACACCAATTCTTCGGTTAAGGTTTCTCTTTTTATATACTCAATATTCTGTTCTATCGCGGTTTTTAAAGTGTCTTCATCCTTCAATGTAACATCGATTCGATCGGTCACTTCAAAACCAGAATCTTTTCTCAAATTTTGAATGCGATTCACCAATTCACGGGCAATGCCTTCGCTTTTTAAGCTTGGGGTGATGGTCACATCCAAGGCAACGGTAACCCCAGCTGCATTTGCTACCAACCATCCCTCAATATCCTGGGACGTGATAATCACATCCTCGAGGGTCAAAATACTATTTTTTCCGTTATGGGAAACCGCTATTTCGCCTTCTTTTTCCAACAATCGGATATCTTCTTGACTGAAGCCGTTTACTGCTTGTGCTATCGCTTTCATGTCGGCTCCAAATCGTGGTCCCAGCTTTTTAAAGTCCGGTTTTATTTGCTTCACCAAAATTCCCGAGCCTTCATCGATCAATTCAATCTCTTTCACATTTACCTCATGTTTGATCAAATCGGACACCGCTTCGATTTCGGATCGTTCCGCTGCATCCAAAACAGGGATCATGATTTTCTGCAATGGCTGACGCACCTTGATCTTCTCTCGCTGTCGTAACGACAATACTAAAGAAGATATTGTCTGGGCCTTTTGCATTTTATGTTCTAACGCCTTATCGATATATGACGTATTTGGAGTCGGGAAGTTACTTAGATGAACCGATTCTTTTCCACCTTTAACGGTCCCTTCGGTAAGATCTTTGTACAAGCGATCCATAAAGAATGGAGCCACCGGGGCGCCCAATTCAGCCACCGTCAACAAACAGGTATACAAGGTTTGATAGGCAGATATTTTATCGAGACCATAACTTCCTTTCCAGAATCTTCTTCTGCTTAAACGTACAAACCAGTTGCTCAAGTTTTCCTGTACAAACTCAGAAATAGCTCGGGCTGCTTTGGTGGGTTCATAATCATCGTAGGCAGCATCAACCTTTTGTATTAGCGTATTCAATTCAGATAAAATCCAACGATCGATCTCGGGACGTTCTGCAATAGGAACCTCTGGTTCGGAATAATCAAATCCGTCCAGATTAGCATAAAGGGCAAAAAAGCTATAGGTATTGTATAAGGTGCCGAAGAACTTGTTCCTAACCTCTGCAATACCATCAATATCAAATTTAAGGTTATCCCACGGATTCGCATTGCTGATCATGTACCAACGCGTGGCATCGGGACCAAAATCATCCAACGTTTCAAAGGGATCAATGGCATTCCCCAAACGTTTCGACATTTTTTGTCCGTTCTTATCCAAGACCAACCCGTTGGAAACCACATTCTTGTAAGCTACATCGTCAAAAATCATGGTAGCAATCGCATGAAGTGTGTAGAACCACCCACGGGTTTGATCGACGCCTTCCGCAATAAAATCTGCTTTACGCCAGGTTTTCTCCACCTTTTCTTTGTTCTCGAACGGATAATGCCATTGGGCATAGGGCATACTACCGCTGTCGAACCATACATCGATTAGGTCTGCCTCTCGTTTCATGGGTTTTCCGCTATCGGAAACCAGGGTGATCTGATCGACAATGTTTTTATGGAGATCGATTTTGGCGTAATTCTCATAGGACATATCCCCGATTACAAAATCTTCGAACAGGGCCTTTTCCATCACTCCAGCAGCCACAGCCTTTTCCATTTCCAGTTTCAGCTCTTCCACAGAACCAATACATTTGGTTTCCTTGCCATCTTCAGTTCTCCAAATAGGTAGCGGAATTCCCCAATAGCGGGAGCGGGAAAGGTTCCAATCGTTGGCATTGGCCAACCAATTTCCGAAACGCCCTTCTCCAGTGGCCTTGGGTTTCCAATTAATTTTTTGGTTCAACTCGAACATACGGTCTCTAAAGGCCGTCACTTTGATGAACCACGAATCCAATGGATAGTATAAAATAGGCTTGTCGGTACGCCAGCAATTAGGGTAGCTGTGCACATATTTTTCAACCTTGAATGCCTTGTTTTCAATTTTCAATTTTATCGCCAACTCGACATCCACGCTCTTTTCTGGCGCTTCCCCCTCGTCGTAATACTCGTTCTTAACATACTTCCCCGCAAATTCCCCCATTTCAGGACGGAAACGCCCTTGAAGGTCTACTAAAGGAACTAGAGTATCATTTTCATCTTTTACCAACATCGGAGGCACTTCGGGGGTAGCTTCCTTGGCTACTTTGGCATCGTCTGCACCAAAAGTCGGCGCCGTGTGAACAATCCCAGTCCCATCTTCGGTCGTTACAAAATCTCCAGCGATGATGCGGAAAGCATGTTCTGGATGTTCATAGGGTTGGGCATAGGGCAGCAATTGCTCGTAGCGGATTTCCACCAGGTCCTTTCCTTTAAATTCCTTCTCAATCAAATAAGGAATCTTTTTGTCCTCTTCGGTGTAATCAGCAAGCTCACTTGAATCCTCTGCCGATTTATATTTTCCCGTAAACTGTTTGCTCACCAAACTTTTGGCGAGAATCACGTTAATTGGTTCGAAAGTGTATTGATTGTAGGTTTTAACCAATACATAATCGATATTCGGTCCTACAGTCAAGGCTGTATTACTTGGTAGCGTCCATGGAGTGGTCGTCCATGCAAGAAAGTGCACATCGCCATACCCTTGAAGGAATTCTGGAAGGGTTTTCGAAACTGCCTTAAACTGGGCAACTACAGTGGTATCGCTTACATCTTGATAGGTCCCGGGTTGGTTTAGTTCGTGAGAGCTAAGTCCAGTCCCTGCCTTGGGAGAATACGGTTGGATGGTATACCCTTTATAAAGCAAATCTTTCTCATAGATCTCTTTCAGTAACCACCATACTGTCTCCATATATTTGGGTTCATAGGTGATGTATGGATGATCCATATCTACCCAATACCCCACGCGTTCGGTAAGGTTGTTCCAGACATCGGTATACCGCATCACCGCTTTTCTACAGGCCGCGTTGTACTCTTCTACCGAAATGGTTTTGCCGATATCCTCCTTAGTGATTCCCAGCTCCTTCTCTACCCCTAATTCTATCGGTAATCCATGGGTATCCCACCCTGCCTTTCGATCTACTTTATAACCTTTTTGGGTTTTGTACCGACAGAAAAGGTCTTTGATTGCTCTGGACATTACGTGGTGAATCCCAGGCATCCCATTGGCAGATGGGGGGCCTTCAAAAAACACAAAAGGGGTCTCCTCCTCGCGAATGGAAATACTTTTATCGAAGATGTTGGACGCCTTCCAAAACTCGAGTATTTCCCCCGCTAGTTGTGGGAGGTTTAAGCCTTTGTATTCCTTGAATTTAGTACTCATTATTGTATACCTTTCAATAAGGCTGCGAAAGTAAGAAATTTTGAAGAAAAAGCATAGGAGAAATACCATGAAAAGGACGTTACTCCTTTCACTCAGTAAAAGTGACTTTTATCGCTGTTCAAAATGATAATCGATAGAAGAAGTAAACTTCCCTTTTTTTAAAGAATGCACTGAAAAGTTAAAGCCCCTTGTAGGAGGGGCTTTCTTTTGCATACAATTGTCAACGGGTTATTTTTTACCAAATAACAACCTTACCACAAATAAAATCACAATGGCTCCAATAGCTCCTGTAAGAATGGCTCCTAGCCAACCTCCACCAAGCGTTATGTCTAATTTCCCGAGTAACCATGAACCTACAACACCGCCCAGTATACCCACAACAATGTCACCAAGTAATCCCAGTCCGCTACCCTTAAATATAGTACTGCCAAGCCATCCAGCGACGGCTCCGATAATCAATGCTCCTAGTAATTCCATATTAAAAATGATTTGGTTAGTGCAAAGGAAGTTACGAAAAAAATTGTAGCAATCTTTAGTTATAAATTCCCTTCACGAAAAACCACCTCTGCCATGTAGAATTGTGCTATCTTGCTGTATAATTTGGCGCGTCTTGAAATACCTGATTTGCTTTTTCTTATTTCTCGGACTCCAACTGCAAGGACAAGACTATGTTGATTTGCTCCGAATGGGGTACGCCAAAACCTTTCAAAATAATTTTGAGAACCACCTCGGGCAAACAGAAGTGACCACGTTCGAAGCAGATCTTACGTTCCCTATGCAGTTATCCAACAAACATGCCCTGATTACCGGCGCCATCTTTGGCCATAATTCACTGGCATTGTCTCCTGAGTGGGAGCGTTCCTCCCTTTACAGCACCACCTTAAAATTGGGATTGGCCAGCACCTTCAACGAAAAATGGAGCACGACATTGGTAGTACTTCCCAAAGTGGCTTCCGATTACAAAAACATAACTTCAGACGACTTGTATCTTGGCATGTATGGGATATTGAAATACCGTCGAAGTGAACATTTCACCTATCGCTTTGGGGCCTATGCTTCCCAAGAAGCCTTTGGAATATTTACCACCCCTGTCTTTGGATGGTACTATTTTAGTCCTGCCCAAAATTTTGAAATGGACGTGTCCCTTCCCATATCGGTAGACATCAATTATCGCTTGGGTCGATTGACCATTGGAATGGATTATTTTGGAATCGGAAGAAGTTTCAATCTAACGGGAATAGACAATCCTGATGTCTATGTTGATCTAAGTTCACTTGAATTCGCGGCGTATGTACAAACGAAATTTATAAATAATAACGTGCTACTTCGGGGTAAAATTGGGTATTCCAGTAACGATTTTGAGGTCTATGCTCAGGGCGATAAAATCGATTTAGGCCTCACAGCATTTACCTTTGGCGACGACCGACGCCAACTGAACCCCTCACTTGGCGGTAGCCTCTTTCTTAAATTCGAAGTTCTTTACCGATTTCATCTCACTAAAGAACCCAAAGGCACCGCATTTATTGACTAACTTTCCTTCATGGAACGAACCTGTTTGGAATGTGGAGATCTTGTTATTGGGCGGGCCGATAAGAAATTTTGCTGCGATACCTGTCGCAATGCCCATCATAATGCCATCAATAGAGTGTCGAAAAACTTCATCCGCAACACCAACAATCGTTTGCGAAAAAATCATCGCATTTTGGAAAGTTTAAATTCTCTTGGTAAAACGAAGGTCGCCAAAGCGACCTTATTACAACTGGGATTTTCCTTCGATCTCATTACCGAAATTAACATGTCGGAGACCGATATCCCTTATCGATATGTATACGATCAAGGCTATATACCCCTTGAAAACGATGTGTACTTATTGGTAAAAAAATCTTCTTCCATTACCAACTGCTTCCTTTCAGCTTCAGAGCCGCCTTCAAGACGTCTTTCTGACTGATCTGCCCCACCAACTTTCCGTTTTCTACGATGGGGAACCGTCTTCTTTTGGAATTCAAAAATTTATCAGCTGCATCAAATACATTCATGTTCCCATCGATGGTTTCAATATCGGTCATCATATAGTCCTTGACCTTGGCATTTTCCAACGGCTGATTGTAATATCTGCTATGACTGATTTCCTTGATACAGTCTCCTTCCGAAATAATACCAATCAATTCATTCTTTTCATTTACTACCGGTCCTCCTGAAATTCGGTTCTTAATTAGCTGATTCATCACCTCGATTACCGGTTGGTCTGGACCAAAGGTAATGAGCTTTCGCGTCATGTAATCGGACACCTTAATGTTCTCTGTCGAGCCCTTAGTAGGTTTGGATCGTCTGCCTATGTAACTTTTAATTCCCATAATTTCAGAATTTTAGTATTGGAATATAAAAAAATTTGTTGAAAGTTGTTTTTGAATTCTTGGAGGAAAATTCCGCAATACATTGATTAATCGTACTTTTAAAAAAAACAAACCGACCCATGAAGCGCACCTATCCTTTTCTTTCGTTTCTTCTTCTCCTTTTACTTTTATGGTATGGCTTTTATTCACTTATGCCGTCGGAAGGCACTCCAGCATCTTTGCCCGAAACAGAATTCTCTACGGAACGTGCCCTGGTACCTTTGAGAGAAATGACCAAAGCACCCCATTACATCGGTTCGGAAGAAAATGCGCGAGTCCGATCTTTTTTGATGAACGAATTGCGAAAACTTGGTCTAGAACCCGAAACTCAGGAAGGATATATTCTGAATGAGAAATGGGGCGGAATGGACAAGCCCGTGAATATTGTGGCGCGATGGAAAGGCAGTGATAATGGAAAGGCCTTGATGCTCTTCTCGCATTATGATAGCGCCTTGGTTCCTTCTTTTGGCGCCAGTGACGCAGGGAGTGGTATCGTTACCATTCTGGAAACATTAAGAGCTTACAAAGCCTCAGGTAAAACCCCTAAGAATGATATTATTATTGTCTTTACAGATGGTGAAGAGGTAGGACTGGATGGTGCCAAACTATTTGTTCGCGAGCATCCTTGGGCAAAAGAGGTGGGATTGGCTTTAAATTTCGAGGCACGTGGAAGTGGGGGGCCTAGCAACATGATTGTAGAAACCAATCTGGGCAATAAAAACCTCATCAAAGGGTTCATCGAGGCACATCCAGAATTTCCTGTCGCCTCCTCCCTAATGTATAGCATCTACAAAATGCTACCCAATGATACCGACTCTACGGTGCTTCGGGAGGAAGGGGATATCGACGGACTCTTCTTCGCTTTTATCGACGATCATTTCGACTATCATACCTCGAACGATAATTTTGAACGTCTCGACCGTAACACCCTACAGCATCAAGGTAGTTATTTGCTGCCGCTGGTTCATTATTTCGCAGATGCCGATCTCTCTCAATTTAAAAGTGATGAGGATTATGTCTATGTAAATTTCCCCCTGATAAAAATGATCAGCTATCCTTTTGCTTGGATCTATCCGATGCTAGTAATAGCCGCCCTATTGTTTTTCTCCCTTCTAATCTATGGATTTAGAAAAGGGCGTTTGTTGACAGGCGCAATGGCTCGAGGATTCATCCCTTTGATTCTGAGCCTCGTGCTCGCCGGTCTGTTTGGGTATTTTGGTTGGACACTCCTACTTAAAATCTATCCTCAGTATCAAGAAATACAACATGGTTTTACCTACAATGGCCATGCTTATATCGCCTTCTTTGTCCTGGTGACGTTGGCGCTGAGTTTTGGCCTCTATCGAAAATTTTCCAAAGGTATCCATCCCGCCAATTTATTGATTGCCCCATTGGTTTTGTGGCTACTTATCAATATCGGTTTGGCGATCTATCTGAAAGGCGGCGCCTTTTTTATCATTCCGTTTTATTTTGGATTGCTTTCTCTTTGGATTTTAATCCGACAGGAATATCCCAATCTGATTCTCATGGCACTATTGGGAGCCCCTGCCCTCTTTCTTTTCGGTCCACTCATCCAATTCTTCCCGGTAGGATTAGGATTGAAAATGTTGGTGGGGAGTTGCGTATTTACTGTCTTATTGTTTGGCATTTTAATTTCTACTTTGGGGTATTATAAACAGAAACGCCTATTGGCCTATCTCTGCCTATTGGGTGGTCTTTTCTTTTTTGTGAATGCCCATCTGAAAAGCGATTTTGCGGAAGGTCGAGAAAAACCCAACAGCCTTTTATACTATTTGGATAGTGATACTCAAAAGGCCTATTGGTTAACCTATGACAACATTTTAGACGAATGGACCAAAGGGTTTTTGGGAGAAAATCCGAGACCTGCCTCCGACTATGTAGTGAATGCTGCTGGCAGTAAATACAATTCAGGGTACACCTTTGCCTCGGAAGCTCCATTAATGCCAATTTCAGCATTTAAGGCCTACCGAAACCAAGATACGATAGTTGAAGACAGCAGAAGAGTCTCCTTTACAATTATCCCAGAACGGGACATAGACGTGCTTCGTTTCTATGCCGACAAATCGATCGTTTTCGACGAGCTATCCTATAACGGATTATCCGTTGCTAAGGATAGTACTGGAAAGGTGTATAGCAATCGTGTTAATAACGGTCTCCTAAGTTATTACGTTTCACCCAATGACACATTACAGCTTTCCTATTCGGCACCAAAAGAGGTCGACGTGGCATTCACCATTTTAGAATTTTCCTTCGATTT
>CAZOSF010000035.1:0-1774 GCA_964582415.1 uncultured Alteromonas sp. | reverse complement strand
AAAAGGACTTTAATTTTGCTATCTTTAAAAGTTCAAAACCAACCGCTATGAAAGCTTTCAAAACCTATTTGTTCAGTTTTTTTCTACTCACCTTATTGATCTTTCCATCGACAACCCTGATGGGTCAAACCTATGAAGAAGCCTTGTATGGTGCCTTGGAATATCGTGAATTAGGTCCGTTTCGAGGGGGACGTAGCGCTGCTGTTACCGGTGTTCCGAATAAGCCCAATCTCTTCTACTTTGGTGCCACCGGAGGGGGTATCTGGAAAACAGAAGATGGTGGTAGACACTGGAAAAATATTTCGGACGGTTTCTTTGGTGGATCCATCGGTGCTATCGCGGTAGCCCAAGACGATCCAAACGTACTCTATGTAGGAGGAGGGGAACAAACAGTGCGTGGTAATGTATCCTCTGGTTTGGGCGCGTATCGTTCGGTTGATGCAGGAAAAACCTGGAAGGCAATTGGTTTGAAAAACAGTCGGCATATCCCACGCATTGCAGTAGATCCAAGAAATCATGAGGTAGTATATGCTGCAGTGTTGGGAGATATTTACAAGCCTTCACAAGAAAGAGGGGTGTATAAAAGCACCGATGGCGGGGAAAACTGGGAACGCATTCTATTCGCCAATGAAAATGCCGGAGCTATCGATTTTACCCTCGATCCCAATAACCCAAGGATTATGTATGCCTCTACATGGAATGTGCGCAGAACCCCTTACTCATTGAGTAGCGGCGGGGAGGGTTCCGCCCTATGGAAAAGTACGGACAATGGAAAAACGTGGAAGGAAATTTCGAAAAACAAGGGCTTTCCAACCGATACTTTGGGAATTATCGGGGTCACCGTTTCCCCTTTAAACAGTGAACGCGTTTGGGCCATCGTTGAGAATAAAGAAAAGGGGGGCGTTTACCGCTCCGATGACGGTGGTGATACTTGGACTCAAGTAAACAGTGAGCGAAAATTGCGTCAAAGAGCCTGGTACTATTCCCGAATTTATGCCGATACAAAGGATATCAACACAGTGTATGTGCTCAATGTGAGCTATCACAAAAGTACAGATGGAGGAAAAACCTTTGAATCTTCCAATGCACCCCATGGTGACCACCATGATCTATGGATTGCACCGGAAGATCCCAACCGAATGATTATGGGGGATGATGGGGGTGCCCAAGTAACCTATGATGGGGGTGAAACATGGAGCACCTATCATAACCAGCCCACTGCTCAGTTTTATAGAGTTACCACCGATAACGCATTTCCGTATCGAATCTATGCAGCCCAACAAGATAATTCAACGGTGCGCATTCCTCATAGAACGGAAGGCTGGAGCATAAGCGAGGACGATTGGGAGGACACTGCGGGAGGCGAAAGTGCCCATATCGCTGTAGATCCAGAAAATCCCGATATCGTATATGGTGGAAGCTATGATGGCTTTCTAACCCGTGTAAACCATGATAAGGGAACCGTTAGAAGTATAAGTGTGTGGCCAGACAACCCAATGGGGTCTGGTGCTGAAGCCATGAAATATCGATTCCAATGGAATTTCCCGATTTTCTTTTCACCGCATGATCCCAATAAACTATACACTGCCTCTAACCATTTGCATGCCACCACCAATGAGGGGGAGAGTTGGGTGTTGATCAGTCCAGATCTTACCCGAAATGACCCCGCCAAATTGAAATCTTCTGGAGGCCCGATTACCCAGGACAACACATCGGTGGAGTATTATTGTACGATTTTCGCAGCGGCCGAATCTCCCGTCCAAGAAGGCGTGCT
>CAZOSF010000034.1:0-25097 GCA_964582415.1 uncultured Alteromonas sp. | reverse complement strand
CCTCTTTTGCTTGCTGAAAATCACTTCTGAAGGATGGAAATTCTGCAATAGCTTATCCACATATTCTGAAGTGCCTTGAGACGTTAAGAATTCTCCGGTGGAAACGTCTAAAAAGGCCACGCCATACCGATCTTTTCCATAATGTATTGCAGCCAAGAAATTATTCGATTTCGATTGAAGGATATCATCATTTAAAGCAACACCAGGAGTTACCAATTCGGTGACACCCCGTTTTACAATGGTCTTGGTTTGCTTGGGATCTTCTAACTGGTCGCAAATCGCTACCCTACATCCTGCCATTACTAATTTGGGAAGATAGGTGTTTAAGGAATGATGCGGAAACCCTGCCAGTTCGGTCTGATCTCCTCCATTGTTTCGTGCAGTAAGTGTAATGTTCAGAATCTTGGCAGCCCGTACAGCATCCTCTCCAAAAGTCTCGTAAAAATCCCCCACACGAAAGAGCAACAACGCATCCGGATGTTTGGATTTGATGCTGTTATATTGTTTCATTAAAGGGGTCTCTTTCTGCGCCACAAATCGTCTTTTTCGATAAAAGCTAATGTAGGTATTCTCGCTTGGGATTGAAAAAAAATCCATCAACATCTTACTCAAAGTTTTTCACAATTTTCAACCTTCTGGACGCCTTGTAAAAAAGTAGCAAAACCCTACCTTTGCCTCTGTATGAAACACCGAAAACTGAAAAACAGTGAACTGGATCGCCTTTCGACTGAAGACTTCAAGTCTTCCGAGAAGTTACCACTCATCATTATTTTAGACAATATTCGAAGTCTGAACAACGTAGGTTCTGTGTTTCGAACCGCCGATGCTTTCCGCCTTCAGAAAATCTATCTCTGCGGCATCACTGCCACACCCCCTCACAAAGACATTACCAAGACGGCTTTAGGAGCCACGGAAAGTGTGGATTGGGAATATGCAAAAGATGCCCTGGCCTTGGTTAAAAAATTACAACTCGCGGGGACTCTTGTCTTTTCTGTGGAACAGGCCGAAGATTCTTTATCCCTTCTTGAAATGAAAGTGGCTCCCGATCAAACCTATGCCTTGGTGTTTGGGAATGAGGTGAAGGGCGTTCAGCAATCTGTGGTTTCGCAAAGCGACGGTGTCCTGGAAATCCCACAATATGGCACCAAGCATTCTCTTAATATTTCCGTTAGTGTTGGTGTTGTCGTCTGGGACTTGGTGTCCAAAATGAAATCGATTTAGCTTAAAATTTCCCGCAAGACCTTAACGTAATCGCTTCGGTGTTTTACAAAATCCATCCCGGTGATATCGATCATTTTAATCGTTTCTAGATGCTGGTTTTTGATAAATTCCAAGTATCCATCATTGATTTGCTTAAGGTAGGTCCCTTCAATATTCCGCTCGAATTTCCGACCCCTTTTCTGTATATTTTCCAATAATCGATCGGTGTTTTGATAAAGATATACGTACAAATCGGGACGCGGAAGCTCCTTGTGCATGAGATGAAATAATTTCTTGTAGAGGGTATACTCCTCTTCGGTAAGCGTAATTTTGGCAAAGATCATCGATTTGAAAACATCGTAATCTGCCACCACACACTCCTTGAATAAGTCGAATTGGGTAATGTCTTCCACCAATTGCTGGTAACGATCGGCCAAAAAGGACATTTCCAATGGAAAGGCATAGCGATGCGGTTCTTCATAAAACTTTGGAAGAAATGGATTTTCCATAAAACGCTCCAAAATCAACTTGGCATTGAAATCTGCGGCCATCTGGGTAGCCAAACTGGTTTTCCCAGCCCCAATATTACCTTCAATGGCAATGTAATTGTATTGCCCTCTATCGAAATCATGAATGGGGTTCCGCAACCATTTGGCGATTTTTTGGATACGTGCCTCATCTTTGGTTTTGGCCAACAACCAGACCATGTTTTTCTGAAAGACCGGGTGGATAAAACTTCCATTCACCTCGGCCATAGGCTGCAGTACAAACTTGCGTTCCGGAATTCCAGGGTGGGGTACTGTGAGATTTTGTTTCTCGATGACTTGGTCACCATAAAACAACAGATCTATGTCTAAGGTACGGGAAGAATATCCATCCACTTCCTTCCGTTCACGCCCCATGATCTTTTCAATTTCAAGAATCTTTTTCAATACGTGACTGGCGCTTAAGCTGGTCTTTATCCAAACCACACAATTCAGGAAATCATCTCCTTCAAAACCCATGGCTGGAGTTTCATACACCGAAGAAATACGTTCAATACTCCCCACTTCGTTAAAAAGATGGTTCACTCCCTGTTGCAGAAAATCGAACTTGTTCCCTAGGTTACTCCCCAGTGAAAGATATATGTTTTGCAGTGGTTGGATAATATCTTACTTTAGGAGGACGAAAATACGCAACCTACACCAAAAGCGACCCATTAACCAACAAATTTTAGTGTATTGAAAACAACCGACACTCGAAAGGCGTACCGAATCTATCTCGTCCTCGCTGCTTTGTTCATTTGCTCTTTGGTGGTTTCCAACCTTATCTTCCAAAAGTTTTTCTATTGGGATTTCTTCGGAATCTATCGTTTTGAGATTTCGGTGGGTATTTTACCTTACCCAATCACCTTTTTAATTACCGATATCATCAGTGAAGTATATGGAAAGAAAATGGCCAACCAAGTTGTGACCACGGGTATTTTCGCTTCTTTTTTCTCGATGCTGATTGTTTATACTTCCAATGCCGTTCCTGCCACGGCTTGGAGCCCAGTAAATGATACATTGTTCACCAAGGTGTTTGGTGCCACCGCGGTTGCCGTACTAGCCTCCATGATGGCCTATCTCTTGGCACAGTATATCGATATCCATATTTTTCACTTCTGGAAACGGGTCACCAAAGGAAAGCACCTTTGGCTGCGGAACAATTTTTCGACCTTTAGCTCACAGTTTGTCGATACCCTAACAGTATTGGTACTGCTCTGTAGTTTTGGAAAAATTGAATGGTCTTTGTTTACGAGTCTTTTGATCAGTGGATTTCTATTTAAAGTGCTCATTGCCGCCTGCGATACCCCTTTTCTCTATTTATCGGTGTATTTGCTTCGAAGAAAATTCGGACTCCAACATGCGGAGGAATTAGAGTTAGCCTAACACGGTTATCCCCACAACATAGCCTTCGTTCCCGCGAACATTGAATACTGTATCGTCTTCAAAAATGAGATACTGTGCTTTAATACCTTCTAATTTTCCCGAGTATTCGGGTGTTTTTTCCAAATTTAAACTGGATGGTTTTTCGGGATATCTAAGTACGGGGAATTCGAGATCGGTCTCCGTATTATTGGCGATAAAGTATTCCTTGGCTTCCTCTGGAATGTATTCTTTCAACTTATTCCTCCATTCTACCAAGTCTTCATCCGTAACATCATTCTTAAGCATATTTCTCCAATTGGTCTTGTCGGAAACATGATCCTTGAGGGCAACTTCGGTAATACCCGCCAAATAACGATTGGGCACTTCGACAATTTCTATAGCTTCATGCGCTCCCTGGTCGATCCATCGAGTGGGCACTTGGTTCTTTCGGGTTACCCCCACCTTCACGCTGCTACTGTTGGCGAGATACACGATATGCGGCTGAAGTTGGACACGTTTCTCGAATTCAAGATCGCGCTCTTCAATCCCCAAATGGGCCTTGCTAAGTTCGGGATGAACTACCCAATCGGCCGCTTGGGGGGCTTCAAAAAAGCACTCTTTACAAAACCCCATCCTAAAAATAGGCTTGTCCAAACCACACTCCAAACATTGATAGCGCAAGAATTTAATGCTAATGTTTTTATTGAGTAATTGGTTTACATTGATGAAGTTACCTTCAGTTTTGAGATAGTACTGAATGGGATGGCCATTTTCAGTGATCATTTTGGTAAGAACGCCTTCAAACTGCATACAAAAAATTACTATTTTTAGGACTTAAAGATAGGGTAAAAAATGCCAATTCCCATAGTCAATTCTATTGCTTCCTGGATTCTGAAAAAGCGGTTTCATCAAATCGAACTTTTTCTGAAATACCCTGTGGAAGTACAACAAGAAGTGCTTTCCAACTTAATTCAAACAGCAAAGAATACAGAGATTGGCAAGAAATACGATTTTGCTTCCATCACAAATTATCAAACCTTTACTGAAAGAATACCCATTACCACCTACGAAGATAATGAGGCAATGATCGAAAGGGCGCGGAGGGGAGAGACCAATATTTTTTGGCCCACCCCCATTAAGTGGTTCGCTAAGTCCAGTGGTACAACCAATTCGAAAAGCAAATTCATTCCTGTAAGCATGGACAGCTTGGAGGATTGCCATTATGCTGCAAGCAAGGATCTTTTGTGTATTTATTTTCACAACAACCCAGATTCGCAATTGTTCGTTGGTAAGAGTTTGAGGCTTGGTGGCAGCAAGGAACTGTACAGGGAAAACGGTACTGCCTTCGGGGATTTGTCCGCCATACTAATCGACAATATGCCTTTTTGGGCGGAATTTAGCAGTACTCCAAGCAATGAAGTTTCGCTGATGTCCGATTGGGAAACCAAAATGCAAGCCATCGTCAACGAAACCATAAAAGAAAAGGTGAGCAGTTTGGCCGGGGTTCCATCTTGGATGTTGGTGCTTTTAAACAATGTAATTCAAACCACCGGGAAGGAAAATCTCTTGGAGGTCTGGCCTTCATTGGAAGTGTATTTCCATGGCGGCGTGAGTTTTGAACCCTATGCAGAGCAATATAAAAAACTACTCCCCCGAGAAGATTTCCGTTATTATGAAATCTACAATGCTTCGGAAGGTTTTTTTGCGATTCAGGACCAGAACGAAAGCAAAGAATTGCTCCTGATGTTGGATTATGGCATATTCTACGAATTTATCCCCATGGAAACGTTTGGTACCTCCCAACAGAAAGCGATCCCATTGGGCGAGGTAGAAGTAGATAAAAATTATGCCATGGTCATAACCACCAACGCTGGGCTATGGCGCTATCTTATTGGAGATACAGTACGTTTTACCTCGATTCGACCGTATCGATTAAAAATCAGCGGACGAACCAAACATCATATCAATGTATTCGGAGAGGAGTTGATTATTGAAAATGCTGAAAAGGCGTTGAAGAAAACGGCCCATGAAACCCAAGCGGAGATTTTGGATTACACGGCTGGCCCAATCTTTATGAAAGGAAAGGAAAAAGGGGCTCATGAATGGATTATCGAATTTAGAACTCCCCCATCATGCATGAATACATTCACCGATATTTTGGATAAAACCTTGCAAGAGGTGAATAGCGACTATGAAGCGAAGCGTTATAACAATACCACATTGAATGCGCCTACAGTACATTCGGCACGTGAGAACCTCTTCTATGATTGGTTGAAAGCCAACAATAAATTAGGGGGACAACATAAAGTACCAAGGCTTTCTAATAGCCGAGATTATATTGAGGAACTCCTGAAAATGAACGCATAAAAGTTCCGTTTTTTCAAGAGTTACCAACCTTGTTTTGCACTTTATCGATTATTTTCTAGGATTCAACTAAATCTTTTGGTAGTACTTTTCTTACATGGTACGTTTGTACTATCTAATTACAATTGGGGCTGTAATGAGAACTTTAAGAAGTACACTATTTATTATTGTTGCTTTGGCTTTTGCCTCTTGTGCAACGACTCAAAAAACCGGGGAATCCGAACTTGCGGGATATACCCTAAAGAACAAAAAAGAACTGATGCATCAGAAGGTGCTTCACACCAAAGTGCAAACGGTTATTGCCGCTCCTTAGGTGATGAATTAGTCTATAAAAAAACCCTCGGAATCCGAGGGTTTTTTCATTTATTTAATGGGGAAACTTATGATACCGCCTTTAGTTTTTTAATCGTCGCTTTATTTAATTTTTCTTCAGCATAGGTTCTGGTTACGCGCAACTCGCTATCCTCCGTTCCCGGTAATTCGAACATCGCATCGGTAAGCACGGCCTCGCATAAGGAACGTAAGCCACGTGCTCCCAACTTGTATTCGACCGCTTGATCGACAATATACTCCAAAGCGTCTTCCGTAATCACAAAATCGATATCATCCATTTCAAACAATTTCTTGTATTGCTTGATAATAGCATTTTTCGGTTCGGTTAGGATCGAACGCAAGGTTTCACGATCCAATGGATTCATATAAGTGAGTACCGGTAACCTTCCAATAATTTCGGGAATCAATCCGTAGTCCCTTAAATCCTTGGGAATAATATAATGTAGCAGATTATCCCGCTCCAATTTATCAGCCATTGAAGCTCCGTATCCCACGGCCTGCATATTCAGACGCTTAGAGATTTGGTTTTCGATTCCATCGAAAGCACCCCCTGCAATGAACAGGATGTTTTCGGTATTGACTTCGATAAACTTCTGATCGGGATGTTTTCGCCCTCCCTTAGGCGGTACATTGACCACGGTTCCTTCCAGTAATTTCAATAAGGCCTGCTGCACGCCTTCGCCACTAACATCTCGAGTTATAGAAGGGTTATCGCTCTTTCGGGCAATCTTATCTATCTCATCGATAAACACGATCCCATTTTGAGCTTTTTCCACATTATAGTCGGCCGCCTGCAACAAACGGGTAAGAATACTTTCCACATCCTCACCAACGTAACCAGCTTCCGTCAAAACTGTGGCATCCACAATCGCCAAGGGAACGTTTAGCATTCTAGCAATGGTTTTAGCCATCAAAGTTTTTCCGGTTCCTGTTTGGCCCACAATGATGATATTGCTTTTTTGGATTTCAATTTCATCGTCACTTTTGGGCTGCAACAATCGTTTGTAGTGATTATATACAGCAACAGACATTACCTTTTTTGTATGGTCCTGCCCAATGATATAATCGTCCAAAAAAGCTTTGATTGCCTTTGGCTTTTTCAACATCATTTCCTTGGAAAGCTCATTATTACTTGAGTGCAAAGCTTCCTCCAACACAATACCATGTGCCTGTTCGATGCACCGATCGCAAATATGGGCATCCAATCCGGCAATAAGCAGATTGGTTTCGGCTTTTTTACGACCACAAAAGGAACATTCCAATTCTTCTTTCGACATAGATTACATTTTTATTTCGTACGGCTTAAAATCTCATCGATCATTCCGTATTCCAAAGCTTTATCGGCTTTCATCCAAAAATCACGGTCACTGTCTTCGTAGACTTTTTCGACACTCTGACCAGAATGTTTTGCAATGATTTCATAGAGTTCGTCTCTCAGGGTAAGGATTTCTTTGGCAGTGATTTCGATATCACTGGCCTGCCCTTGCGCTCCTCCCATGGGTTGGTGAATCATTACTCGAGAGTGGGGTAATCCGCTTCGTTTTCCTTTTTCACCAGCACAGAGCAGAACCGCTGCCATGGAAGCAGCCATACCCGTACAAATGGTTGCAACATCTGGCTTGATAAACTGCATGGTATCATAAATTCCCAGACCAGCATATACACTACCTCCCGGAGAGTTGATATAGATAGAAATATCCTTGGAAGCGTCCACGCTTTCCAAGAACAATAACTGAGCCTGTACAATATTCGCCACTTGGTCGTTAATGCCAGTTCCCAAAAAGATGATTCGGTCCATCATCAAACGGGAAAACACATCGAAAATGGCAATGTTCATCTTACGCTCCTCGATGATATTGGGCGTAAGTCCTACGGGATACATGCTGCTGATTACCTGATCGTAATAGGTACTGCTTATGCCTTGATCCTTAATGGCAAAGTCCTTAAATTCTTTTCCGTAGTTCATAAAAATTCGTTCGTTTTTAGGGTCAAAAAAAGGCGCTGAAATTACTAATTCAACGCCTTAAAGATAACTATTTTATCGCTGAATTAGGCGTAAGCTTCCTTGATGAATTCATCATAACTTACTTCCTTGGTCTTCAATTTTGCGTTTTCCTTAAAGAACTGAAGCAACTTGTTGGTATTCAACTGCTCCGACAAACGTCGCACTTCCTCTTCATTGCTTAAAATTCGAGCTACAATACCATTTACTTCTTCCTCGGTCGGATTCAACTGACCGAATTGTGCCATTTGCATGCGAATCATTCCAGAAGTATAATCCTTTAACTCGTCGAAAGTAATTTTCAACGACTCATGCTCCTCACGCAATTTACCCTCGATAAGTTGGTAACGAAGTCCTTTTTCGCTACGCTCGTATTCGGCAGCAGCTTCTTCCTCTGTCATTTTACCTTCGCCAGTTGATTTGATCCAGCGCTTCAAAAATTCGGCTGGCAAATCGAACTTGGTAGTTTCAATCAAGGTTTCCACGACATCATTCAACAACTTCTGGTCACTTTGTTGCTCGAATTGACGTTCCGCGTCTTCTTTGATTTTTTCTTTCAATTCCTTCTCGGATTTCACTTCACCTTCCCCAAATAACTTATCGAAAAACTCTTGATTTAATTCCGCTTCTTCGCGTTTGTTGATTTCCTCAATGGTGAGTTTCACCTCGATATCCAAACCATGGGCGTCGTCATGGGAAACCCCAAAATGCTTTTGATTATCGTGGTCGTCCATAAACAAGTTCTTTGTTTTTAAGGTCACCACATCACCTACTTTAGCTCCCATCAAAACATCCAACTGCTTCTTGGCGTTAATGGTTTCCATGTCAAAGGTTGTTCGCTTTTCGATTTCCTTTTCTTCGGAAGTAAAAGTTCCAGTAATCTCAACCCCTTTCGTAACCTTTTCTTGCGGCACCAATTTCCCATATTGTTTACGAATGGTTTTTACCTGGTTGTCGATCATCTTTTTATCGGCAACAACCTTGTATTGGGTAGTTGCTTTTTTATTAAGATCTACTGTAAATTCAGGTACTAATCCCAGTTCGAATTCGAAAGCAAAATCTTCACCTTCCCAATTGATATCGGATTCATTTTTTGGAAGTGGGTTCCCAAGGATGTCAAGTTTCTCTTCACTCAGATATTTTTGAAGATTATCCTGCAACAATTTATTTACCTCTTCTACCAACACGGCTCTTCCGAATTGTTTCTTGACCATTCCCAGAGGAATGTGACCTTTTCGGAAACCGGGTATATTGGCATTCTTACGGTAGTTATTCAATACATTTTCCACCTTTTCGGCATAATCATCTTTTTTGATCTCCACCGTAAGCAAGGCATTTAGACTATCGATTTCTTTCTTTGTGATATTCATTTGGTTAAACCCTTAAAAATTGGGTGCAAAATTAGTGTTTTTATGGCATTTCAACAAGCTTTCGAAAAGGGGATTCCCTTTATTGGGTATCTTTTTCCACGGCAGTGTAAAGTATCGATTGCAAAAAGGAGAGCAAAAGGCTAAAAGCAAGGGCCCACCAGAAACCATCCACGACAAATCCCCCGACAAAATAATCAGCCATCAATATAATGCAAGCATTAATGACCAAAAGGAAAAGGCCAAGCGTCACTACTGTAATCGGAAATGTGAGGAATACCAAGATGGGTTTCACAATCATTTGTAGAATTCCTAAAACAACAGCAACAATAATGGCCGTCCAGAAGTCGGATACCTCAACCCCGGGAAGTATATAAGCAATAAGCATAACAGCAACCGCTGAAAGTAGAATTTTAGCAATTGTTTTCATGGTAAGGTTTTATTAGTTTCTAAAGTTCGGCAAATCAACCTAGAAAACTCATAACCATATCATAAAATTCCTTTGGATTTTCGGCATGCAACCAATGGCCGGCTTTGGCCACTGTTTCGATTTTAGCATTTGGAAAATGCTTATGAATCAACAATTCATCCATCTTTTGAATATACCCAGACAAAGCCCCTGCCAAGAAGAGGGTTGGCCCAGTATATACCGCATCTGCAGACAATGGTTTGCCAACTTCCTCAATTTCCCTAGTCAACACGGGCAAGTTCATTCTCAGTCCGAGTTGCCCTTTTTTCACCCAGTAAAGATTTTTTAATAAAAATTGCCGGATGGCTGGAATGGAGATATAATTCGACAGGGCCTCATCGGCTTCCCCTCTCGAGCTGATTTCCGAAAAATCAAGGGAGCCCAGTCCTTTTAAAATATCCTGATGATGTTGCGGGTAATGTTTTGGAGCAATGTCGGCCACAATTAGGTGCGACACCAACTCCGGATACCTCGTGGCGACTTCCATAGCCGTTTTCCCTCCCATGGAATGCCCCAAAAGAATCACAGAATGAAGATCATTGGTTTCGCAATAGCGTTTCACATCTTCAGCCATCACACCATAATTGAATTCTTCACTATGAAAGCTTCTGCCATGGTTTCGTTGGTCAAGAAGATGCACTTGATATCCTGCTTCCGCAAATTCGTTGCCCAAACTTTTCCAATTATCTCCCATCCCTAAAAAGCCATGTAGTACGAGAAAGGGTTTCCCCTCACCAAAAACCTGTGCGTGCAATTCCATCAACTGAGTTTTTTCAAATACTGTTGAATGACATTTTCCAATCCCTGGTAAATAGCCTCACAAAGGAGCGCATGGCCAATGGATACTTCCAAAAGACCTGGAATATGCGATTTAAAATAGGCGATATTTTCGAGCGACAAATCGTGCCCAGCATTGATCCCCAATCCCAAGTCATTGGCCTTTTCGGCCGCAGCCACATAGCTTGCAATAGCGGCTTCAGGATTCTTTGCATAACCTTCGGCATAGGCCTCTGTATAAAGTTCAATTCGATCGGTCCCGGTAGCCACAGCACCTTCAATCATCGCCACAACAGGATCCACGAAAATTGAAGTTCGAATACCCGCTTCCTTAAATTCTGCAATGATGTCTTTTAGGTACTCTTGGTATTTAATTGTATCCCATCCCGCATTGGAAGTAATGGCATCTATGGCATCTGGCACCAAGGTAACCTGGGTGGGTTTTATTTCCAATACCATCTTTTTAAAGGAATCGATAGGGTTTCCTTCAATGTTATATTCGGTGTATACAATATCTTTTAGATCATAGGCATCTTGATAGCGAATGTGGCGCTCATCCGGTCTCGGGTGAACTGTCACTCCTTGAGCCCCAAAAGCCTGAACATCCCGAGCCGCCTGAAGAACATCGGGCACATTTCCGCCACGGGCATTGCGCAAAGTGGCAAATTTGTTGATATTAACACTTAACTTTGTCATTGCAATTCATTTGGACAACAAAAATACAAAGATGCTGTCCCCTTTGGCACGGTTATTTTAAGTAATTTGCATAAAAATTCGGTTTTGAAAACGCTCAGTTACATTATTAACGACATCAAGCCCTTCGACATACACACTACTGTTGGTGAAGTAAAGAAGGCTTTCAACCAACTTAGCTATTCTCACGTTCCTGTTTCTAACGATGGTGCTTTTGTGGGATGCATTTCCGATACAGATGCGCATTGTTTTGATAGCAACAAAACCCTGGAAGACTACACCTATGCGCTGGAACCAATTTTTGTATACGATCGCACGAACTGGTTGGACATTCTAGAAGCTTTTGCCATCAAATCATGCAATATCATGCCGGTATTAGACAAGGAAAACAAGTACATGGGGTATTATGAATTGGGAGACATCATGGACCTTTTCAACCATACTCCATTCTTGAATGAACCTGGGGCAATTATTGTTGTTGAAAAAGGAAGCAAGGATTACTCCTTTAGTGAAATCTGCCAAATTGTTGAGACGAATGATGCCAAGATTTTGGGAGTTTTTATTTCCAAAATCGAGAATGACATCACTCAGGCGACCGTAAAAATTGGCTTTGCCGGGATGAACGCCATCGCCCAAACCTTTCGCCGTTATGGCTATAATGTGGTTTCTGAACATCCAGAAGACAAATTACAGGAAGAATTAAAGGAGCGCTCCGATTACCTCAATAAATACCTAAATATCTAACAATGAAAGTTGGTATTTACGGTCAGTTTTACCATCAGGATTCTGAAAAATACATTCAGCTCCTTTTAAATTCCTTGGAATCAAAAGGAGTGGAAGTACATATCGCCAAGGAATTCCAAAAGATTATTGAGGATCATGAGGGGATTGCCACTCCTGTTAGTACCATGAAAACTTTTCAAAAGCTGGATACATCTTTCGATTTGTTTTTTAGTGTGGGCGGAGATGGCACCTTATTAAAAGCGATTACCTATGTAGGTGATTTGGGCATTCCCATCGTTGGAATCAATACAGGAAGACTGGGCTTTTTAGCTACGATACAAAAAACAAAAATTGCCGAAAGTCTAAAAAAAATCATTCAAGGGGAATATGAAATTTCCGAACGATCCCTTCTCCGAATTCATTCAGAATCTGAATCGGAATCTGCGAAATTATTTCCTTTGAATTATGCCTTGAACGAAATCGCTGTGAATCGAAAAAATACCACCTCGATGATTAAGGTAGATACTTGGATTAATGGGGAACACCTCAACACCTATTGGAGTGACGGATTGATTATCTCCACGCCAACAGGGTCTACCGGTTATTCTTTGAGTTGTGGTGGGCCTGTTATGCATCCTGAAACGAACAGCTTAGCCATTACTCCTATTGCTCCGCACAATTTAAACGCAAGACCGCTTATCGTGCCCGATTCCTCCAAAATTACTTTGAAAGTTTTTGGCAGGGAAGATCACTATTTGGTGTCTTTGGATTCTCGTATTGCTACAGTACATAACGATACCGTTTTGCATATTGAAAAGGCACCATTTCGAATAAAAATGGTACAGATGGAGGATGCAACTTTTATCAATACCCTGAGAGAAAAATTACTTTGGGGAGAGGATAAGCGAAATTAAACAATAAAACCCCTAAAATTTTGTTTTACAGACAGCACAAATACACCGAAACTATGGTGGAGCGAAGTTAATTGTTATATTTGCAAACTTTTAAGGGTTATGAGGCACTTTGCGGTAGCAATTTTATTGATAACATGCTCATTTTTAGGACATTCCCAAACCTATGAAATTGGTGGGTTTTTGGGAGGTTCCAATTTTATTGGCGATGTAGGCAAGACCACTTACATTGCTCCCAACAGAGTAGCTTTTGGAGGAATATTTAAGTGGAATAGAAGTGCACGGCATTCTTTCCGCGGAAGTATCATGATAACGGAGCTTCATGGTGACGACGCCGAATCTCCGGAAGAACGCCGTAAACAACGTGACTATTCTTTTAATAGTTCTATTTTGGAATTGTCGGCGGGCATAGAATTCACTTTTTGGGAATTTAATTTGCATAGCGGTTACCCGCAAACTACCCCATACTTGTACACAGGAATCACCTATTTTAGTTTTGACTCCCCCTATAACAGGGGAGACATACTATCGAATTATGACCGAAATCGCAATTTTGCCATTCCTATGGTGTTGGGGATTAAAACATCCATCGGAACGCGTTTTGTTCTCGGTTTCGAAATAGGTGCCCGATATACTTTTACCGATGGAATAGATGGTAGTGTACCTGCTGGTAATTTAGCAGACGAAGAAGACCTTTATTTTGGAAACATTAACAGCAATGACTGGTACGTGTTTACCGGTTTCACACTCACCGTTTCTTTTGGGCGTAAGCCCTGCTATTGTAATTTTTAATGGACATATTGGCTAAAATCGACAAAAACAAACTTCCAAATCACATCGCCGTGATTATGGATGGAAATGGTCGATGGGCTAAACAAAAAGGACGCTTCCGAACCTTTGGTCACGAAAGCGGTAAAGAAGCGGTAAAGGAAATAATGGAAGCCTGCGCCGAATTAAAGGTTCCTTACTTAACATTATTTGCTTTTTCTACCGAGAACTGGAACCGTCCCAAATTAGAGGTGAACACCCTGATGAATTTATTGGTTACCTCCCTCAAAAAGGAACTGAAGACACTTCAGGAAAACAACATTCGATTGAATGCCATAGGGGATCTCAAAGCCTTGCCATCAAAGGCATACAAGGAGTTGCTTTCGGTCATGGAAAAGACAAAAGACAACAATACCATGACTCTTACTTTGGCCTTGAGTTATGGTTCCAGAGAAGAAATCACAAAAACTATTAAAGAGATTAGTCTCAAAGTTAAAAATAACCTAATTTCGCCCGCGGATATTGATGAATCAGTGATAATTAATCATCTTTACACACGTGATTTACCAGATGTTGATTTACTGATTAGAACAAGTGGAGAACAACGCATCAGTAATTTTTTACTGTGGCAAATCGCATATGCCGAATTGTATTTTACAAAAACACTTTGGCCAGACTATAGGAAAGAACATCTTTTTGAGGCGATTTTAGATTATCAAAACAGAGAAAGAAGATTTGGAAAGACGAGCGAACAACTTAACCCATAAAACCTCTCTTACTTACTATCGCAAGCTACTCCTAATTTTGGGGTTTGCGATTTTTTCGGTTATAAAGGTTGCGGCACAGAAGAAAGAGCTGGACTCTGGAACTAAATATACTATCAACAGCATTTCGGTAACAGGGACCCAAACCTTTAACGAGAATACAGTTATCGCCTTCACCGGCCTAAAAGAAGGGGATCAGATCTATATCCCCGGAGAAAAGTTGAGTAGTGTTACCAAAAAATTATGGGAACAAAATCTCTTCAGTGATATCGCCTTCTATGTCACCAATATCGACGGCGACCGTGTAGACCTTGAGCTGTATATTGTGGAATTGCCAAAATTGAATACCGTCAAAATTGATGGCGTCAAGAAAGGACAAGCCAAAGAAATTATCAAGGACAATAACCTGAATACCGGAACTAAAATCACCAAAAACCTTATTACCACTACCAAAAACCACATTATCGACAAATACCGTGAACGTGGTTTTTTTAATACAAAGGTCATTATTTCCACGACTCCTTACAAGGATTCGACCGGCACGGAAGTGGCTCAAGACATGCGTGTTTTAGTAGATCGAGGGGACCGAGTCAAAATAAAATCGATTACCTTCAACGGGAACGAACACATGAGCGATGGAAAGCTACGTGGCTATTTAAAGAAGACGAAACGTAAGAACCCGTTGCGCTTCTGGAAAAAGTCAAAATATACGGAAGACACCTACGAAGAAGATAAAGCGAACCTTATTCAAAAGTATAAGGAGAATGGATATAGAGATGCTCGTATCGTTGGAGATACCCTCAAGATATTGGATGACAAGAACATCGCTTTAGAGTTAAATGTTGAAGAAGGAAAAAAATATTATTTTGGCGATTTCAAATTCATTGGAAACAGCGTATACACAGACGCATATTTAAAACAATATCTGGGAATTGCCAAGGGAGATACCTATAACGGAACCTTACTCCAAGAACGAATTGCAGACAATTCAGATCCAGACGCCCCAGACCTTACCAACTTATATCAAAACGAAGGATATTTATTTTCCCAAATCAATCCTGTTGAGGTTGCCGTTCGGGGAGATACCATCGATTTTGAAATCCGTATTAGCGAGAACAAACTCACCTACTTCGATCACGTTACTATTATTGGGAACGACAAAACCAATGACCATGTTATTTATCGTGAATTACGCACGCGTCCCGGACAGAAATACAGTAAACGAAATGTGATTCGTACGATTCGTGAATTGGGTCAGTTAGGCTTCTTTGATGCTGAACAGTTAAGTCCCAATTTCAAAAATTTGGATCCCAATAATGGCACACTGGATATCGAATATTCTGTAGTTGAAAAGGGATCCAGTCAGATAGAATTACAAGGAGGTTATGGTGGCGGCGGTTTTGTGGGAACCCTTGGTCTTTCATTCAACAACTTCTCCCTGCGAAATATCTTCAATAAAGAAGCGTGGAAGCCACTCCCAATGGGTGACGGACAAAGACTTTCGCTTCGAGCTCAAGCAAGTTCGTTTTATCAAACGTATAGCGCCTCCATTATTGAACCCTGGATGGGCGGCAAGAAACCAGTTCAGTTGAGCACCTCCTTCTCGCATACTATTCAGTACCTCTATAATTTCCAAACCAGGGAACGTGACAAAGACCGTAGGTTCCTGATTACGGGTGGATCTGTGGGTATTGCCAAGCGACTGAAATGGCCTGATGATTACTTCCAGCTATCACAAGCCATAAGTTTCCAGCACTACAATCTTAAAAACTATAACACCGGATTGTTCACTTTTGGAGATGGTTTCTCCAACAACTTGGCGTATACCATCGGGATTGGAAGAAACAGTACCTCTGCCAACCCAATTTATCCCCGATATGGTTCCGACTTTTTACTGAGTGCAAAATTAACCTTACCCTATTCTGCCTTCAACGGTGTGGATTATGATGCCCTTGAACAAGAACGTGAGGACCTAAACGAATTCCTGGGAACCAATCCTTCGGATGGGGAACAAGTGGATGCGAGGGAACGTATATCTGAAATCGACCAAACCCGCTTTAACTGGCTGGAATATTATAAAGTGAAATTTCAGGCCACTTGGTATACCACCCTAGTTGGTGATTTGGTTCTTCGACCCAAAGCAGAATTTGGTTTCCTTGGCGCCTACAACAATGCTCGAGGTATTCCACCTTTCGAACGTTTTTTCTTAGGGGGTGACGGGTTAGGTGCTTTCAGCTTGGATGGACGAGAAGTCATACAGCTGAGGGGATATCCTAACCAATCACTTTCTACGAACGATGGAAATACGATTTACAACAAATTTTCGTTAGAAATGAGATATCCCGTTACTTTGAAACAGTTGGCATCGATTTATGTGCTTACCTTTGTAGAAGCGGGAGCGGCCTATGATGGATTCAGAAATTACAATCCTTTCAATATTAAGCGTTCAGCTGGAGCAGGAATTCGTATATTTATGCCTGCCTTTGGATTGTTGGGGATTGATTTTGGATATGGATTTGACCCCACATTGGGTTCAACAACCAAAAATGGTTGGGAAACCCACTTTATCATCGGTCAACAATTTTAATTTGGCACGATATTTTCTAAATAACTACCAGCAATTATGAAAAAAATCAATTTTCTTCTGACGGCTTTAATCGTTGCTGTTTTTGCCTTGAATACTCAGGCACAAAGAGGAGCCCGTATCGGCTATATCGATATGGAATACATTTTGGAAAGTGTTCCAGAGTATCAGGAAGCCTCCACCCAGCTAGAAGGAAAAGTACAACGTTGGAAAAAAGACCTTGAAAAAATGGCCAAGGAAATTGAGCAGATGAAACTCAATTTGGCGAATGAAAGGGTACTACTTACCAAAGAGTTAATTGAAGAAAGGGAAGAAGAAATTAAAATTCTTGAGGAAGAAATGCTGGATTATCAGCAAAACAGATTTGGTCCTAATGGGGATTTGGACATTCAGCGTCGTCAATTGGTACAACCCATTCAAGACCAAGTTTTCAATATCGTTCAAGAGGTAGCGGAAGCAAAAAAATACGATTTCATCTTTGACAAATCTGCAGACGTAGTGATGTTGTTCGCTGCTAAAAGAAACGACATCAGTGATCAAGTATTACGCCAAATCAATCGTGCCGCAAAACGTGAAGAAGCCCTAAATAGAAAGGAAGAAAGACAAATTGAACAACGGGAGAGCCTTTCTGAAGAAGAAGAAGGAGCGGTTACCGAACGCGAAAAACTGATAGAAGATCGTAAAAAACAACGGGAAGACCTCATGGCGGAACGCCAAAGACAACGGGATTCCATTCGAGCCGCACGGAAAGCAGAATTTGAAGCACGACGCCAGGAACTCATCGACAAACGTCAACAACGACTGGATTCCTTAAACAATCTACGTAATGGAGAAGGGAATAACACCCCTGAAGAAGGCGAAGGTGATGGTGGTAATTAATAGCGATAATCAATAAATCTATAAACACTTAAAAATTAATACTCTTTTAAAATGAAAAAAATCAATGTACTGTTCGTGGCAGTGATGCTTTTTGTAGGAGCGACGAGCTTTGTAAACGCACAATCGAAAGTGGCACATATCAATACTGCCGACTTGGTGGAAGCAATGCCTGAAATGAAGGCGGCTCAAAGCCAGTTGGAAAAGCTTCAGAAGACTTATGAAACAGAAGTGAAGGCTATGACAAAGGAACTTCAGGCGAAAATGACACAATATGATGCCGAAGCTCAAACCAAGTCTGAAGAAGAAAACAGAAAGCGTATTGAAGAAGTTCAAGGAATGCAGAACAACATCGGTGCTTATCGTCAACAAGCCCTACAGGATCTTCAGAAAAAAGAAGTGGATTTGTTCCAGCCAATCCTTGAAAAAGCCAAAGCTGCTATTCAAAAAGTTGCACGGGCTCAAGGTTACCAATATGTATTGGATTCCTCTCAAGGAAGTGGTGTGATTTTGGCCGACGGAAAAGATCTATTGGCTGATGTTAAAAAAGAATTGGGAATTTAATTTTTCCGAAAATAAAAAAGCAAGAAACTGCCCGCTGATACGCGGGCAGTTTCTATTTTAGAGGCATGCTAAAAAAGGCACCCATAGGTATTTTTGATTCAGGAATTGGCGGAACCTCTATTTGGAGGGAAATCCACCGATTATTGCCCCAAGAATCCTCCATCTATTTGGCAGATTCCAAAAACGCCCCCTATGGAAATCGGTCTAAAGAGGAGATCTTAGCACTGAGTATAAAAAATACGGAATATCTCTTAAATCATGGGTGTAAACTAATCGTTGTTGCCTGCAATACAGCAACCACAAATGCCATTAAATATTTACGGGAAAATTATCCGGTATCCTTCGTGGGGATTGAGCCTGCCATCAAACCAGCAGCGCTAAACACAAAAACAGGTAGCGTAGGAATACTAGCTACGAAAGGAACCTTAAGCAGCGAACTCTTTTATCATACTTCGAAAAGTTTTGCGCAGGATATTCAAGTAACAGAAGTGGTTGGTGAAGGGATCGTACAACTTATGGAGGAGGGGAAAATGGATTCAGAAGAAATGAAAACCCTCTTGAGGAAATATCTCGAACCCATGCTGGAAAACAATATCGATACTCTCGTGCTGGGTTGCACACATTATCCCTATCTCATCCCTATATTGGAACAACTAGTACCTAAGCAAGTTCATATTATTGATTCAGGAGCAGCAGTGGCAATGCAAACGAAACGTCTTCTAGAACAACAAAACCTTCTGAACACCTCAAACGAATCCCCTACCTTGCAATTTTACTCGAATGGAGATGTTGGTATCTTAAAAGACTTTATAAGTCCTCAAGAATCCGCAATAACTATAGCATTCAAAAACTTTTAGTCTTCTTTAAACCAAGAGGCGTATTTAACGTAATTATTGGCAATACGATGAATCTCTCCCTCAGTTAATTCTTTGCTTATCGTTTTTACCTTTTTGGCAGGAATTCCTGCATAAATACTTCCCCCTTCTACGAGGGTCCCTTTAGTAACGACGGCGCCAGCAGCAACAATACTATTGCTTTCCACAATACAATCGTCCATCACAATACTACCCATACCTATCAGAACATTATCATGGATTGTGCAACCATGGACAATGGCATTGTGGCCTATGGATACATTGTTACCAATCGTGGTCGGAGACGTTTGATACGTGGCATGAATAACAGCCCCATCCTGAACATTTACCTTATTCCCCATCTTAATGAAATGAACATCCCCACGAACTACTGCATTGAACCAAACACTGCATTCCTTGCCCATTACCACATCCCCAACAATAGTGGCATTCTCGGCGATAAAACAATCCCCCGGAATTTGAGGGTGTTTCCCGTTTACTGCTTTTATAATCATACACTAACTAAAAAACGCTAACAATTCTTTCTTTTTGGAAGGACTTACCATGATCTCCTTCCCATTCGACAGGACCACACTTCCACCCTTTCCTTTCTTATATTCTACAATCCGATTCACATTCACTAAATAGGATTTATGCACTCGTGCAAATCCATTCGAAACCAAGGCATCCTCGAAATATTTTAAAGTTTTACTGACCAATTTCTTTTTCTCTTCAAAATAAATCAAAGTATAATTATCATCGGCCTGACAGTATAAAATAGAGGCGATATCCAACACCTCAAACCCGTTTTGAACTGGAATGGTCAATTTTCCAACCACAGTGGGTGTTTGCGAGGATAATACCTTATTTTGTAATCGCTCTTCCTTTTGTTTGATTTCATATACATAATCTACCGCCTCAATCAACTTATCAATATCTAAGGGCTTCATCAGATAATAAGAAGCATGCGCATTCAGTGCGTCGATAGCATAATGATTATATGCGGTTACAAAAACCGTTTCGAACGTTCTATTGCCTACCTTATCCAGCAAATCGAATGCATTTCCATAAGGCATTTCAACATCCAAAAAAACCAAATCCAAATCGTTATTTCTAACGAGCACCAGAGCTTCGTCTACATTGGATGCCTCCCCTAAAATTTCCACCTTAGGACAATATTTGTTCAAATAATTCCGAAGGATTTGTCGACTCGTTTCCTCGTCTTCCACAATAATTGTCCTTAACCTCATTTGTTCCGTTTTAATTGTAAGCTGACCAATGTACCTTCCCCATTGTCAAAAACATTTTCCACTTTTACGGTTATCTTATCCTTGTACATGGTATTCAAAATATCTATTCGCTTTGTGATATTGCCCATCCCCTTAGAATTTTGTTTTTTCTGGTGTTCTGTTTTTAAGGCTTTTGACTTGTCCCTTCCAATACCATCATCCTGAATGGTAATGAGGACGGTTTCTGGATCTTGTTGTTGAAACGAAATAATTAATTGTCCTTTTTCCTCCTTATACCGAAGACCATGCCATACTGAATTTTCCACATAGGGCTGAAGCAGCATCGGTGGTATCAGATATTCCTCCCTGTCAATTTCTGGATCCACATTAAAAGTATAGTCGAATTTATCCTGGAACCGAAAATGCTCCAATTTTACATACAATTCCAACAATTCAATTTCTTTGCTCAATGGAATAAAATCTTCTTCACTGTTCTCCAAAACAGCACGCATCAACTGAGAAAATTCACTTAGATATTTGTTCGCAGCACGTTCGTCGTTCGTAGCAATAAAACTATTCACCGAATTTAAGGCATTGAAAATAAAATGTGGGTTCATTTGTGACCGCAATGATTTTAAAGCCAAAAGGTTGTTGGCGAAGCGTTGTTGATGTACCCGCTGCCGTTGCGTATAAGCAACGTACAATAGTAATACGGCAATAACTGCCAAAGAAGCAATTATCCATTTTTGAATTGTATTGCTCTTTTCGGCTAATTCCTGATTTGCAACTGCCAGCTGATACCGACTCTCACTTAATTGACGCTCGGTTTCTAGACTATTGATTCGATTTTGTCGCAGGGTGATTTCCTTATTGAATCTAGCCGCCCTTGAAAGTTCTTGTTCCTTTCGAACGTATAATTCGTCTACTACTTCCACATATCGCTCATACGTTTCGGCGGCCTTATCGAAATTGCCGATGTCTCGGTAAATTTCAGATAACTTTCGCGTCGCATCCTTTTGCACGATTAGATCTTCCTTTTCATCAGCTTCCCTAATACTTTTTTCCAAAAATGGAATGGCATCCTGATAACGATCCTGGGCTACAAAAGCATTCGCTATCTTATAATTTTGTCGCTGAGGGGTAAGTGGACTGTTAATTTCAGGTGCTTCAGACTCCTCTTCCAATGTTTCCAATTCGTCAAGGGCTTCTTGACGTAATTCAATCTCCTTTGAAAAATCACGTTTCTGATTATAAAAATCAGCCACCTTGTTTTTTTCCTCTACTGCCCTTTTCTTATTTTCTTGTTTCGATAAGCTTAAAGAATTAGTAAAATAGCTTTGTGCCTCATCTATTTCCCCCTTCTGTGCAAAAGCTTCCCCGATTTTGGAATTTAGATCGATGATTTTCGGACTTACCTTATGCTTCCTTGCCAATTCCAACCCATTTTGATAGTTTTCAATACTCTTTTCCAGGTCATGGGTGGCAAAAAAACAATCTCCCAGTCCCTCATACACAAGAATCTTCTGATAGTTTGATACGCGAGTTTTTAGGACATCTTGAAGCAATGAAATGCTTTCCTGATAATTGCCATTTTCCCTGTAAGCAAGCGCCAATTGAATTTTAGTGTCCGGATCTTCGCGATATCTGAGGCTTTGTTTATAATTTGAAATGGCTAAATCGGGCAATTGCCAATACAAATTGATGTCGCCCAAGGTTTTTAATGCAATGGCATTCTCTTCCGCAGTCACATTTCTCCCCTGAAGATATTCCAAAGCCTTAGTGACATGCTCAATACTTTTTTTAGCGTCCTTTTTGGTTTCCACCCTCGCGGAATCTATGTATGCTTGAAATAGGTTGGGCTGAAGGCTCTCTTTTTTTCTATTATAACTAACGGATTCCTTTTGAATACTTTGGACTTGAATGGTTACCTTTTGTTTGTCCTTAATTTTATAGTATACGGTTTCAAAGGCATCACTTCGAACCACTAATTCATCACCAACAGTTGCCTTAATCGAAAAATTACCTTCCCGATCGGTAGTGGTATAACCTCTTCCCGTAATTTCTATATTCACTTTTGCAATCGGACTAAAATCCCCGGCATTTACAACCCTGCCTTCCAAAGTAAACACCTCTTTCCGAACTCCATCTTCTTGTGAATACACAAATGAGCCCTGAAGGCAGGTTACAAAAACTAAAAAAAACAGGAGTCGATTCATGTCTAAAAGCTTATTGTAAACATACGCACTTTGGTTCACAAGAAAAAACCTTACTCTGGTGAGAACCCACCATTTTTCTACCGAATAATGCGTTTCCCTCAACGAAAGCAGCAATTCCCTAACGCAGAGAATAGGTTGCCTTAAACTAACTTTTTTAGTGTTTTTTTTCGAACTAGTTTGGCTTTAAAAACAACAGGTATGAAAACAACACCCCTTTTATTTGCACTATTAGTATCCATGAATATCATGGCGTGCAAAAGCGACAACAACAAGGCTTTTGCCTATGCAGCATCCGATATGGATACTAAAACCGTAAACTCCGGTGCTCGATTTATTCGGGTAGCATTATTATTAGACACCAGTAACAGCATGGATGGCCTGATTGATCAAGCCAAAGCCCAGCTATGGGAAATTGTGAATGAGCTTTCCTATGCTAAATGTGAACATGTACAACCCAATCTTGAAATCGCCTTATACGAATATGGCAATGATCGATTGAATCCCAATACGGGTTATTTGAGGAAGGTGCTCCCGTTCACAAATGATTTGGATGCAATCTCAAAGGAACTTTTCTCGCTCACCACCGATGGTGGAAGTGAATACTGCGGTACCGTAATCAAAGCATCATTGGATCAATTGGACTGGGGAAATGAAAATGATGACTTAAAGATGATTTTTATTGCTGGCAACGAACCCTTTACCCAGGGAACCGTAGATTTCCGTGATGCCGTTGGTGAAGCCAAAGAAAAGGACATCGTTGTGAACACCATTTTTTGTGGCGACTATCAGCACGGTATCGATACACAGTGGCAGGCTGGTGCTCAATTAGCATATGGAGATTACCTCGCCATTGATCACAATATTAAAACGGTTCATATAGCTTCCCCTTACGATGACATTTTATTGCAATTAAATATTCAACTCAATAAGACATACGTTCCATATGGACATGAAGGAAAAAAGCGCTATGAGATGCAGAAAGAACAGGATGATAATGCGCAGGATTATGGAAAAGCCAATGCAGTGAGCAGAACGGTATCCAAAGGATCTCACCTCTACAAAAATTCTTCTTGGGATTTGGTAGATGCTCTGGAGGAAGAGACGATTTCCATCAAAGAATTAAAATCCGATCAATTACCACAAGAACTAAAAGGTAAATCGGAAAAAGAAATAGAGGCTTATATAAAGGAACAGAAAAAACAACGTGATGCCATCCAGCAGAAAATAGCAGAAATGAACAAAAAACGAGTGGAATTCATCGCACAGGAGAAAAGCAAAACAACGCAGGGACTAGGTAATGCTATGTTAGAGGCCATTCGAAAACAAGGGAAAAAGAAAAATTATTCATGGTAATAAAAAAGCCCCGTTTCGGGGCTTTTTTATTAATATCCTCTTGGCCTCAACATACCATTATATCTCATGTCTTGTGACCAACTACTGTATTTTCCTTCTAGGAAATTATACCCTAAGGTCAATTGGTAGTAACTCCCTTTATCAAATCGTACATTACCCGTTTGATAGGTGTAGGTAAAGGCTACAACAAATTTGTTTACATTAGCTCCGATGACTGGGGTGAACGACCTAAATTTTTGATCCTTTATTTCCGTTCCATCCAGATACTCGGCTCCATCAAAGCTTGTTCTGTAGGAAAGCCCTCCCCAAATACTTCCAAAATCCATCATACGAAAAGCTTTAAAATTCACGTCAAGTGCTTGCTCGTTCGTGCGTTCCTTCCAGTTAAACAAGAATGAAGGTTCGAAAGTCCATTGACCATAGGTTGATGGGATACCATAAGCTGCTGAGAGCAAATAGGTTCTTTGATTGTTAGGCTCAAAATCTCTTGTATAGAGATCTCTATTCTGAAAGATTATATTTTTTACTGTGAAATGTGCAGAAAAATTTAAATAGTTATAGGATAACCCCGCGTCTACATTGAAGTAAGAAGTACTTTGAACGATCCCTGCAATAATTGGATCGTAATCATTGGGGTCGAAATTAGTTTCATCCAATTTCTGTTGCATTAAACCGGCGCTTAATCCAAAAGATAATTGATTTAAATCGTATTTACTTCTTGAAAACATGATATGGTGCGCATAGGTTAGATACCCTCCCACCTGAGAGTGATATCCATTTCTATCATTCATAAGGATTCCCCCGATACCGGATCGAGAACCCAATCTTGTATGATAGCTTAATGTTTGCATGTTAGGGGCCTCATCTTGATCGAACCACTGTTGCCGGGCAGTTAAACGTACTTTACCGTAGTACGCGGCTCCAGCCATGGCAGGATGCAGCAGATAGAGATTATCTGCAAAATAATCATGGTATACAGGGATACCATCCTGCGCATGTGCAAAGCTTGCGCACAAGATTAAAATACTTAGGTAGGTCTTTTTTAGTTTCATATAGCAAATATCTATCTTTTTAATGTAAAGTGCCCAATAAATGTTCGCGCCGTGCCCCCCTCGGTGTACTCGACCCTGAACCAGTAGTCGGAGGAGGGCAGCGGCTGCC
>CAZOSF010000033.1:18070-25488 GCA_964582415.1 uncultured Alteromonas sp. | reverse complement strand
GGAGGAAAACGAAATCGAAAGGCAGGAAATACGAAACACATTAGGATCCCATAATAACGAATTTCCGAATAGTTTTTGTGTAGACCATCTCGAAAGAGATCGTATTTACCATTTGAAGGACATCCAGGAAATTTGTGTGAACTATCGCCTGCGTTTCTTGGACTCGCATTTTTTTAAGGGGGATATCCCAGAGGAAGCTATTTCAGAAATTCGGCATTTGGAAAAAGTGCATGATACCTCACTTAAAAATTTCAAAATAATGGCCCCTGCCAAATTGATGAAATTGGAAAATGCAGATGACCCTTTATTATTTGCGCCAATGGGTAATGGTTACTACTATTTAATCCATAAATGGGGCAATGATCTGCACCCCATGAGAAAATGGCTCATGTGGCCCTATAAAAACTTTGAAAACTTGGTTTTCGCTGTATTTATATTAAGCCTAGTGTTAACGGCAATGACTCCAATGCAAGCATTTACCAAAGGAGAAGTGACCAACGCCGAATATTTAATGCTTTTCTTGTTTATGTTTAAAGCAGTTGGTGGGATTGTCATCTACTATGGCTTTGCCAAAGGCAAGAATTTTAACGAAGCGATATGGGACAGTAAATACTATAACGGATAATGGTACGAATTTATACAGGCCCATCCATGGTGGCCAAAGGGGTTACAGCGGCCCTTCTTGAAGAAGGCATTCAGCCTGTTGAACGCAATGATCACGACAGTAGCTTATTGGCTGGGTTTACCGCCTCCATACCCGATCAGGTACAGTTATTTGTTCGCGAGGATCAAGAGCATATGGCGAAAAAGATTGTGAAGTACTTTTTAGAGCACTAGGCTTCTACTGAATACATCTTGTCCCGCAACTCTTTTATTTTTTTATCACTCATGTATTCATCGAACGTCATGTAGCGATCGATGATACCACTTGGCGTTAATTCAATTACACGATTTCCCACCGTTTGAGCAAACTCATGATCGTGTGTGGTAAGAATAACGGTGCCTTTGAAATTCATCAAGGAATTGTTGAAAGCAGTAATCGATTCCAGATCCAGGTGGTTGGTAGGCTCATCCAACATCACCACATTGGCTCTTTGCATCATCATCCTACTAAGCATACAACGCACTTTTTCACCCCCAGAGAGAACATTACATTTTTTCAAAGCTTCATCACCGCTAAAGAGCATTTTACCTAAGAAACCACGCAAATATACCTCTTCCTTTTCTTCTTCGGTTTTCGCCCATTGACGTAGCCAATCCACCAGATTCACATCGGTTTGGAAGAAGGTGCTGTTATCCAATGGCAAATAACTTTGAATGGTGGTTACCCCCCACTGAAATTTCCCTAAATCTGCCTTTCGGTTACCATTTAATATTTCATACAAAGCAGTAGTGGCACGTGAATCCTTTGAATACAATACTACTTTGTCGCCTTTAGCAAGGTTTACATCCACATTCTTGAAAAGTGTCTCTCCCTCTAGAGAAGCAGATAGGTGTTCAATATGCAAAATCTGATCCCCTGCTTCCCGTTCCCTATCGAAGATGATGGCAGGATAACGTCTACTGGAAGGGCGAATTTCATCTACATTTAATTTTTCCAACATCTTTTTACGTGCCGTTGCCTGCTTACTTTTCGCAACATTGGCACTAAAACGTTGAATGAACTCCTGAAGTTCCTTTCGCTTTTCATCTGCCTTTTTATTCTGCTGAGCACGCTGGCGAGCGGCTAGCTGACTGGACTCGTACCAGAAAGTATAGTTTCCACTAAAGTGTGTAATCTTTCCAAAATCGATGTCGCTGATATGGGTACATACGGCATCCAAAAAGTGACGGTCGTGAGACACCACAATAACGCAGTTATCGTAATTTGCCAAAAAGTTCTCCAACCAACTGATGGTTTCATAATCCAGATCGTTGGTAGGCTCATCCATGATCAAAACATCCGGATTTCCAAACAGGGCTTGAGCCAATAATACCCGCACCTTTTGCTTTCCATCAAGGTCTCCCATCAATGTGTAATGGAAATCTTCCTTGATACCAAGATTCGACAATAACGCCGCAGCATCACTTTCAGCGTTCCAACCGTTCATTTCCTCAAACTTTACTTGAAGCTCTCCAATCTTTTCTGCATTTTCATCGGAATAATCCTCGTATAGTTTATCGATTTGAGTTTTAATTTGATAAAGCTCCTTGTTTCCCCGCATCACGGTCTCCAATACTGGATACTCATCATAGGCATTGTGATTCTGTTCCAAGACCGACATCCTTTTTCCTGGCTCTAAATGAACACGGCCTGAAGTTGGGTCCTGTTTACCCGATAGAATTTTAAGGAAAGTGGATTTACCGGCTCCATTGGCCCCGATAATACCATAACAGTTGCCTTGAACGAACTGGGTATTTACCTCATCAAACAACACACGTTTACCGAACTGCACGGATAAATTGGAAACTGAAAGCATCTGATACTCTTTTTTAAAATTTGCGCAAAAGTAGCCAATTTTAAAGGATTTTTTAATGCAATTCCTTTTAAAAATACTTTAACTACTAATTAACAAAATACGCTAGGAGAGTCATTATTTTTGCTAAGAATCCAATAGAATGGTGCGAGTGGTAAAAAAAATACTCTTTTTCTTTAGTATCTCTTTGTTGATATCCTGCAACTCTGATTCTAAAAAACAAAGTTGTGGTAGTGCATGGATTGGTGGGGAAATTGTTAATCCCAAAACCAATTATGTGGTGCTATCCCATAACAGGAGTATCATCGACACCGTACCCTTGGATGATAAGAATTTCTTCAAATATAAGATCGAACAAGTAGACCCAGGAATCTATTTCTTCAGTCACTTCGAATACCAAGCATTACATCTTGAACCCGGGGATAGTTTGATGTTTCGGGTAAACACTATCGAATTTGATGAGTCCTTAACGTATACAGGTAGAGGTGCCGCCAAGAACAATTTTCTGATGGATTTATTCCTGAGCAACGAGGATGTCGACGACCTGCTTCCCTCCTATTATGACTTGCGTCCAGAGGAATTTGAAGCGAAGATGGACAGTGTACGTTCGAAACGCCTACAAGAGCTGGAAGCATTCAAGATGAAAAACAAAACCACGGCAAATTACATCGAAATAGCCGAGGCTGCCATCAATTACAGCATCTATTCCAAAAAAGAAAAATTCATTTCCGCTTTTACCAAACGACATTTAATGGATGAGAGTGTTACCATTCCTGCGTCATTCTATGCCTTTAGGGAAAATTATGATTTGGGGAATGAAACCCTTCGCAATTATTATCCTTACTTTCGATGCATTGGTTATTACTTAGACAATCTCGCTTTCGAAAATTACAAAAATGAAATTCCCTTCGATCGCCGTTCCTATACGCACAATCTTCACAAGATTACACTAATAGATAGTCTGGTAACTAATGATTCCTTGAAAAATAATTTGATCAAATCTGCTGCGGCTGCCTACCTTTTAAATGGCGACGATGCAGAGAAAGAAGCTCAAATGTTAGCGGTGTTTCGAAAGATGAACACCAATCCTGCAGACGATGAGGAAATTACGCGTTTGGCGGAAGCTACCATGCGATTGGCGCCCGGCAATGAAATACCCAATGTGATGTTACTGACAACTGATAATCGGGTGAAAGACTTGCATTCCATTATCAAGCGTCCAACGGTTCTGTACTTTTGGTCTTCACAATCGATCAAACATTATCGTACCATTCATACGCGTGCTTCAGAACTACGGGCGAAGTATCCAGAGTTCGATTTTATTGGAATCAATGTAGATAACCATTACAAGAAATGGAATCGAATTGTAAACAATTCAGGTTACAATGCACAGTTCGAGTACCAATTCGACAATTTTGACGATGCTGAAATGAAATTATTGGTGAATAGTGCCAATAAATCTATGCTGGTCGACAGAAATGGAATGATCGTAGACAGCAATACCAACATCTTCGGTTTAGAGATAGAGCAACAAATATTGGGCTTTATCAACCAATAAAAAAAGCTCCCTACTCGGGAGCCTTTTCATATTTGGAAAACCTATTCTTAATTACCTTTCTTATAGTCTGCCAAGAATTGCTCTAAACCAATATCGGTTAATGGATGTTTCAATAATCCTAGGATCGAAGACAGAGGCCCTGTCATGACATCGGCACCAATACGCGCACACTCTAATACATGCATGGTGTGTCTCACTGAGGCTGCCAAGATTTGGGTAGAAAATTCGTAGTTATCATAGATTAACCGTATGTCGGAAATCAAATTCAATCCATCTGTAGAAATATCATCCAATCGACCGATGAAAGGAGAAACATAGGTAGCTCCCGCCTTAGCGGCTAACAGGGCTTGACCAGTAGAAAACACCAAAGTACAATTGGTACGAATACCTTTGTCAGAAAAATATTTGATGGCTTTAATTCCATCTTTAATCATGGGGACTTTAACCACAATTTGTGAATGGAGGGCTGCCAATTCCTTACCTTCTTTCACCATGCCATCGAAATCGGTAGCAATTACTTCCGCCGAAACATCACCGTCTACAATATTACATATGTCGACGTAGTGTTTTAGAATGTTATCACGGCCAGTAATTCCCTCCTTGGCCATCAAGGAAGGATTAGTGGTTACACCATCGAGAACCCCTAAATCCTGAGCCTCGCGAATTTGATCCAAATTAGCAGTATCAATGAAGAATTTCATGTGTTGAGATTATGTTTATTGTGCAAAAGTACATCAACTTCCCTGAGTTCTAAAGGAAAGCATTAAAAGTTTCCAAGACCTTTTTAACAAGGCGATTATTTTAATCCGTAATGCTTCTTTAGCATCTTTTCGTAGCGTCGGTCTGGCATCCATTTTTTAAGATAAATGGAAAAGCGTTGTAAGAAAGAACCAACCCTGTAATGTACCTTGGGATTTTTGGATTGAATAATATCCAAAACCACTTTCGCCATGACTTGAGGATCATCCCCGTGATTCACATGCTCGTTCATAGTTTTAAGCGTTTCCCCGTACACTTTTTTATAAGGAGAGTTCTGCAATATGGGAGAATGATATCTTCCTGCAGCAATATTTGTTGCAAAATCACCCGGAGCAACATTGGTCATTTTAATACCAAAGGGAGCTACTTCCATTCTGTAGGCTTCCGTTAAGACTTCCAATGAAGCCTTGGTGGCAGAATAGACCCCACGGTAGGGCAACCCCATATACCCTGCAATCGATGTAATATTTATGATAAGTCCACTTCCTTGTTCCCTCATAATTGGAACAACCGCTCGACATACCTCCAAAGGTCCAAACACATTCACCTCGTAGGCTTTTATAATTTCCTTCTTTGGGGTTTCTTCCAACGGACCGGTAATCCCTACTCCTGCATTATTTACCAGCACATCGATCCGACCGGCCTCCTTAACGACAGTGGCAATTGCATTTTGAATAGATTCCGTATTGGAAACTTCCAATGGGATAAGTGGGAAATTTGGTTTATGGGAAACAGAATCTGGATTTCTACTGGTTCCAAATACCTTAAACCCTTTTTCTATCAGGAATTCACCAATGGCTTTCCCGATTCCAGAAGAGGCTCCCGTTATAAAGACTACCTTAGACATAGTGGTCACAAAGATGCTTTTTAGTTCGATGGAATCCAAAAAAAAATGGCAAGCTACCTACATCACACCGCTACGACCATCTACCCTTGCTGCGTTCCCGCCCTGGGGGATTCAACAGGAGCTGGTTGTGTAGGACTTGCCGGTGCAAATATACGGCTCTTTTAATGCATCTACAAACTTTTGAGCCATCAAATAGAAATAGCTATCTTGCCAAAAATTTTGCACCCGATGAATTCATTTTTCAAGTACCTGACCTTTACCCTTTTGCTGGTATTGACCGCCTGTGGTTCTGGACCTAAAGATGCCAATCAATTATTTTCCATTGAAATCGCCAATGCCAAAAAGGCCTACCATACAACAGATCTAATAGAGGTGACAGTACTTCCCAAAAAAGGAGCTTCTGTAAGTTCCGTTTCCTTCTCTTTAGATGGCAAATTGCTCCCTTCTGGAAGTATTTCCCTTGCAGAGGCTAAAATGGGGGACAGAACACTTACGGCCACCATCGATTCCGACGGGGAAACCTATGAACTGAGCAAAGTAGTTAAGGTTGTTGCTTCCGAAGCTCCAACCCTTTATGGATACCGTGTTTTAGAATCCTATCATCACGATATCAAGGCCTATACACAAGGATTGGAATTTGTGGGAGATACCCTTTATGAAAGTACTGGGCTACGAACCCAATCTTCCCTACGGAAAACTAACTATCGTACAGGTGAAGTGCTTCAGAAGGTTGATTTGGCAGATACTTTTTTCGCAGAGGGACTTACGGTATTACACGATAAAATCTATCAACTCACTTGGAGAGAAAATACGGGGTTTATCTATGATCTCAAGACTTTGGAAAAAGAAGGCACCTTTGCCTATGATCAAAGTCGTGAGGGTTGGGGATTATGCAATGATGGATCTGTTCTTTACAAAAGCGACGGTACTCAAAAAATATGGACCCTAAATCCAGAAAACCTTACAGAACAAGGTTACATTGAAATTTATACCAATTCAAGTGTTGTAGATAACGTCAATGAACTGGAATGGGTAGAGGGAAAGATCTTTGCGAATATATGGCAGAAATCGGCCGTAGCAATCGTAAACCCGGCCAATGGTGCGGTAGAAGGAGTAATCGATTTTAAAGGTTTACAGGATCAAGTAACACAGCATACCACACTCGATGTTCTAAATGGCATCGCCTACAAAGGTGAACCCAATATTATTTATGTAACTGGAAAAAACTGGGATAAACTTTTCAAAGTTGAAATTTATCCAAAGTAAGATTTAGTTCCCTCACTGAAAATAGCCGTTCCCTCAACGGCTATTTTTTTTGTGCCGTGGATTGGAGTACTTCGAAAGATATAACACTAATCCATGTCTTATGAAAAAATCCATTACACTACGCATCAATGATCCTTGCCATGAAAAGTGGTCTGAAATGACGGCTACTGAAAAAGGGAGATTCTGCCAAGTTTGTACCAAGGAAGTTATCGATTTCACAAAATCCTCCGACGAGGAAATTATAAAAATTACCGCTTCGGGGAAAGCCCCGTGTGGACGATTTAATGCAAGTCAGCTGAATCGTCCCCTTCAGCTGAAACGAAAAACGGCCAATAGCTGGGTTTCCTATGCCGCTTCCCTTTTGATGCCCTTGTCCATTATGGCAAACCATCCCCATCCAAATTCGAAGGAAACGAATTTTTCTTCGCTTGGCATCGGAAGTCGCACGGGTAATATGATGAAGTCAATCATAAAGGTCTCTGGTACGGTATACGATCAAGATGCCCTACCAGTGGCAGGAGCTGCGATCTAT
>CAZOSF010000033.1:8115-17970 GCA_964582415.1 uncultured Alteromonas sp. | reverse complement strand
GTCAATGTGATAATAAACGGGACCAGTTTAGGTACCCAAACCGATTTCGATGGGAATTTCTCAATAGGTGCTAAAGTGGGACAGCATCTTCAGTTTTCTTATGTCGGCTATGAAACTCAATCGATTATAGTGAGTCTTGAAAACCTGGAAAACCCAATTTCCATGAAACTTTACGAAGGAGCTTGGATGGGGGAAGTCGTCGTGGTAGGTATGTGGGTTTCACACGAAGACGCAACCTTCACCACCAACGCCCATACGCCCACTCCCTACAATTACTATCAAGAATCAGAACAACGGTTAGAACGACAAGCTTATGAAGCAAAAGTAAAGGCTTGGAATGATGTAAAAAAAGCTCGCAAGAGAGCCCAAAGAAAGCTAAAAAGGAAATAGCTTTTGGCGAAGGCGTGAATCGACATAAAGGGCGCTATGAGATTATGAGTCGATTCGCGCCTTATTTATAAGGAATTACAATAATATGCTTCATAAAAAGTTATATTTTTGAAAAAATTTACTTGAATGAAGTACGTATACGGCTTGGTTTTGATAGCCACTGTCCTACTCTGGAGTTCCTGCAGAAATGATTTTGATTCCGTTCCGAGTACTGGAAACCTTGAGTTTTCGAGAGATACTGTATATCTGGATACTGTGTTTTCCAATATTGGTTCTAGCACTTATACCCTAAAAGTCTATAACCGAAGTAATGATGACATCAATATTCCATCAGTACGATTGGGACAGGGGGAAAACTCCAATTACCGATTAAACGTAGATGGTGTTCCGGGAAAGGTTTTTGAAGATGTTCGAATATTGGCCAAGGATAGCATCTTTGTCTTCATTGAAACTACCGTAGATATTACCGATCAGAGTAATAATTTACAATATCTATATACCGACCAGATTCTATTTGATTCAGGAGGAAACGAGCAAAAAGTGGAACTGGTAACCCTGATTCAAGATGCGGTGTTCTTATACCCGGAACGTTTTCCCGATGGAACGACAGAAACCTTGGATTTGGGCACGGCGGAAGATCCCTTCCCTGTCTATGGCTTCTTTTTGGATGATTCCGAACTCACTTTCACCAACGAAAAACCTTACGTAATCTATGGGCTGGCTGCAGTTCCACCACAGAAAACCCTTACGATAGAACCCGGGGCCCGTATTCATTTCCATGCTGATAGTGGAATCCTTGTAGCGAATACTGGCTCTATCAAGGCAAATGGAGCTCCCAGTTTTGACCCCGAAGTCATGGAAAATGAAATCATCTTTGAAGGGGATCGGTTGGAGCCCGACTTCTCGGAGGTCCCAGGGCAATGGCTTACCATTTGGTGTACTGCTGGAAGTACCGATAATGAGTTCAGTTATACAACCATCAAAAATAGTACTGTAGGGATTCTTATGGACAGTAATGATGGTGACCGCACCCTTACCTTGAACAATGTACAAATCTATAACAGTGGTAACGTTGGTTTGTTAGCCCGCACTGGAGATGTTTATGGTGAGAATGTTGTGATTACCAATAGTGGACAATCCAGCTTATCTTGCTCCTTGGGAGGGCGTTACGAATTCAACCAAAGTACTTTTGCGAATTATTGGAACAATAGCTTCCGCTCCTTCCCTACTGTGATAATCGATAATGAATTACAAACCGGTGAAAATGAAATTACTGTGGCCGATCTGGAAATGGCAACTTTCAATAATTGCATTATCTACGGAAGCGAACAACGGGAAATAGCACTGATCGAAAATGAAAATGCTGCCTTCAACTTTCAGTTCAACAATAGCTTAATTCGCTTTGAAGATCCATTTGGAGATTTCGAGGGCGACCCCAATTATAACTTCAACAATGCAAGCTTATATTCCAATTGTGTTATCAATGAAGACCCCGTTTTTCAAAACCCAACAGAAAACAACTTAAACATTGAAACAGGAACGTCTGCCGCAGATGGCATTGGAAATCCAGCAATTGCTAATTTGGTGCCCATCGACCTGAATGGCGTTCCCAGAAGTGCCAGTCCAGATGCGGGAGCTTACGAAAGCATTGAGTTCCCTGTGGAGGACTAGAGGTTTCGTGCGGAAATTTAGAGCCCCTTCAACAATCACCTTATCAATATAAAAAGATGGCCTGTTTGGTGTTATCGGGTTCGGTTATGGTAATGTCATTATTGGAATCGCCTGAAGTATCTGAATCTCCATTGGCTTCGGCATTGTTATGATCATTATTCAGCGAATCCTTTGGGCATGTGGTGAAAAAAGAAATCCGAATAAAAGGCCGAAAGCCAAATAAAATCTCCCTATAATTTTCGGGTTTCTCAAAAGATAATAGTTTATTGATAATCAAATTATGAAGAGCAAAATGAACTAAACTCGCCGATTGATTTCATACAGGGTGAGTTCCTCTGGATCATCTTCAAAAGTGATAGTTCCTTCTGCGGAGAGTCCCAATTTTTCAAGCAACTTTTTACTGGATTCGTTAGTGGGCAAGGTAAACCCGTAGAGCTTTTCCAATTGCAAATCATTAAAGGCATATTCCTTTATCGCCGCAGCCGATTCATAGGCATACCCTTTTCCAAAATATTCCGGAAGAAAAGCAAAACCGATATCTGGATGGTCCAAATTATCCCGTTTATAAAGACCACAGGTACCAATAGGAATTTCATTTTCCTTCAAAACCACAGCGAAATTCCCTAAACCATTTTCATAGGAAGGAAAATATTTGGTCTCGATATATTCCCTTGCCTTCTCAATAGTGGTTACTCCCCTGTCCCCTATAAAGGCCAGCCAACCTGGAGAGTTTAGCAATTGATAGATAAAAAAGGCGTCATCGAGAGTGAGACGCCTAAGTAGGAGTCGTTCTGTTTGCAGTAGTTCCAATTACATTTGAAATAAAGGTCGGTGACCCATCATTTCATTGACCTGCTCAGCAATTTGCTCCAATTTCGCTTCATCGGCATGATTTTGAATCACCGAATCTATAAGGTCTACGATGGTTTGCATGTCGGATTCCTTTAGTCCGCGTGTGGTGATAGCGGCCGTTCCAACTCGAATTCCACTGGTTACAAAGGGAGACTTGTCATCAAAAGGCACCATATTTTTATTTACGGTAATATCGGCTTTGCCTAAAGCCTCTTCCGCTTCTTTCCCCGTAACATTTTTGTTCCGCAAGTCGATAAGCATCATATGATTGTCCGTACCCCCAGAGATAATGTCATAACCTTTCTCTACAAAGGCCTTGGCCATAACGGCCGCGTTTTTCTTCACCTGCACCATATAATGTAAAAACTCATCGGTGAGGGCTTCTCCAAAAGCAATGGCTTTGGCGGCTATAATGTGCTCCAAGGGCCCGCCTTGGTTTCCTGGGAAAATACCGCTATCCAGCAAAGACGACATCATACGAAGGGAACCGTTTTTCAATTTGATTCCAAAAGGATTTTCGAAGTCTTTCCCCATCAGAATCATCCCTCCTCTTGGGCCTCGTAGTGTTTTGTGCGTAGTGGTAGTTACCACATGGCAATGGGGAATCGGATCCCCGATAATTCCTTTAGCAATTAGGCCGGCAGGATGCGCTATATCCGCTAACAAAATTGCCCCAACCTTATCTGCAATTTCTCGAAATCTTTTGTAATCGATTTCGCGAGAATAGGCCGAAGCTCCAGCGATGATCATTTTGGGCTGTTCTTTAATGGCAATGGCTTCGATAGTGTCATAATCCAATCGGCCGGTCTCTTTGTCGACTCCGTAAAAAACAGGATGGTACAGTTTACCTGAGAAATTAACGGGGCTACCATGGGTAAGGTGACCACCGTGCGATAGATCAAATCCCAAGAATTTATCTCCTGGCTCCAAACAAGCTGCAAAAACCGCGGTATTGGCTTGCGACCCACTGTGCGGTTGTACATTTGCATATTCTGCACCGAAAAGTGTTTTAGCCCGTTCGATCGCGATGCGTTCTACCTCATCCACGATTTCACAACCTCCATAATATCGCTTTCCAGGGTAGCCTTCAGCATACTTGTTGGTAAGAACGCTGCCGGCTGCTTCCATCACTTGTGGGCTCACAAAATTTTCGGAAGCAATCAGTTCCAAACCGTTGATTTGACGTTCTTTTTCCGCTTCGATTAATTCAAAAATCTGTTCGTCTCTTGCCATTATTTTTCAGAAAAGTTAAGAAAGTCCAAAAATACTAAAAGCTTATGGTTACTAGGGAAGAAATTATATATTTGATTAACATTTTACGAACAATCAAAACGAATGATTCTATGCCAGCCAAAGTAAACGACCCCAATAGAAAAACATGGTTGAATGTCACCGAAAACAGTGATTTCCCCATCCAGAATATCCCGTTTGGTGTTTTCCTTACTCGCGATGACATCATCACCATTGGAACCCGCATCGGGGATACAGCTATCGATTTAGGGGCGTTACATCAATTGGGGTATTTTAAAGGCATCGAACTTACAGATGATATCTTCCTTCAGGATAGCCTTAACGATTTTATTGCAGATGGTAGAAAAACATGGCGACTGGTTCGTCAACGTATTTCCGACATCTTTGTAGAGGACAATCCTAAATTACGGGACAATGCCGAACACCGACAGCAAGTATTGTTCGATTTAGATGAAATAGAAATGCAACTTCCCGTGGATGTGGGCGATTACACCGATTTTTACGCCAGTAAGGAACATGCCACTAATGTGGGAAGCATATTTCGCGACCCCAAAAACGCGTTGATGCCCAATTGGCTGCACATTCCGATTGGCTACCACGGAAGAAGTTCTTCTATTGTTCCCAGTGGTACTCCGATTCGAAGACCGAATGGGCAAACCAGACCCGGAGAAGACGGGGTTCCTGGTTTTGGACCAACGAAATTGTTGGATTTCGAATTGGAAATGGCCTTTATTACTACGGCTTCCAATGATCTTGGAAAACCGATTCCCATCGATGAAGCAGAAGAAAATATATTCGGATTGGTGCTATTCAATGACTGGAGCGCTAGGGATATACAAGCATGGGAATACGTTCCCTTAGGGCCTTTCCTCGGGAAGAACTTTGCTTCTACGATCTCTCCTTGGATCGTCACCCTAGATGCCTTAGAGCCCTTTCGTGTGAAAGGTCCGGAGCAAAACCCGACACCACTTCCCTACCTCCAACAATCTGGGAAGAAAAATTACGATATTCATTTAGAGGCCATCATCAAACCTTCGGGAGGGACCGAAAATGTAGTATGTCGCTCCAATTTTAAGTATATGTACTGGTCTATGGTGCAGCAACTCACCCACCACACCGTTAACGGATGTAATGTGCGCAGTGGTGATATGATGGGAAGTGGAACCATTTCAGGCCCTACGAAAGACAGCTTCGGTTCTATGTTGGAACTTACCTGGAAAGGAGAATATCCCCTTACATTGAACGATGGAACCACACGTAAATTCATCAACGATGGAGACACCGTTATCCTCCGTGGTTACTGTAAAAACGACAAGGTACGCATCGGTTTTGGAGAGTGTAAAGGAAAAGTGTTACCCGCTAGGGAAATCTAGTTTGGCACAACACTTGTAATCCAATTCCTATAACCAAACTATTTCAGCTATGAGATCAACCATTACCCTCATGCTGCTGTTGCTCCTAGTTACAGGTTGTAGCAGTGTTAAGCGCAACCAGAAGTTTTTAGCTCAAGGTGATTACGAACAGGTAATCGACCTAGCCATTAGAAAACTACAGAAAGACCCTTATGGTAAAAACAGTGCCGCTCATGTGACTTTTCTGGAGTCTGCCTTTCAACAAGCGGTGGATGAAGATTTACGAAGACTTCAATTTTTGAAAAAGGAGAACAATCCGATCAACTCTCGTGAAATTTATTATCTATACTGTGATTTGGACCGAAGACAGGAATTTGTCCGACCCATCCTCGCTTTTCGCAATTTGGATATCGAATTAGTGGATTACGGCCACGACCTGATTCAATCGAAGCGAGCATTTGCCGATTATTTATTCGATCAGGGAAACGCATTTTTAAATAGAAATAACCTATTTGACGCACGTGAAGCTTATGGTTTTTTCAGTGATTTGAAGAACCTTCAGTCCAATTATCCAGGTTTAGATCAAAAATTGGAGGAAGCACATTTCAGGGGAACGCGATTTGTCTTTGTGAAATTGAATAATTTCAGCGGACAAATTATTCCCTTTCAATTGGAGCGGGATTTATTGGATTTCAATACCTACGGCATCAATGATTTCTGGACAGAATATCATTCCAAACCTGCTCAAGGGATACAGTATGACATGGGAATCGATTTAAATTTCCGTCAAATTCAAGTGTCTCCAGAGCGTATATTCGAAAAGGAATACCAACGATCTAAGGTGATCAATGACGGTTGGGAATATCTTAGGGATCGCTACGGGAATATTGTTAAGGATAGCCTGGGAAATGCCGTTAAAGTAGATAAAAACATTACCGTTACGGCCAATATTCGCTATACGGAGCAACGTAAATCGGTTCAAGTAGGTGCTTTCGCAGTTTATAAGGATTTGGCGCGGAACCAAGTAATAAACCAATACCCAATAAATACCGAATTTATTTTTGAAAATGTCTTTGCTCGGTATCAAGGTGATAAGCGCGCCCTAACAGAGGAAGATCTAGAATTTATTAAATACGATTTTTTTCCTTTCCCTTCTGGTCAGCAAATGGTATTCGACGCTGGAAATGACATTAAAGAACGCCTCAAAGAAATTCTACGGAACCACCGCTATTGAGAAAAGCTCCTTCGGGAGCTTTTTAATTTAGGAAATTAGCCAAATCTCCGGCCTCAATGGTATAGTGGGAAGCATGATGCACGGTGTGTCCGTTTCGTATGACCAAGATCTGGGGACTTTGATGAATTACTTGAAAGCGTACGGCAATTTCATCTGAAACATCGCGATGTGCCAACAAATCCAAATAGTACGCCTGCATTTTTCCTTCAGGAATATCATAACCTTTTTCGAAAGAACGCAAGGCCAACCTACTGATACCACAACGAGTGGAATGTTTGAAGATAACAACTGGGGTGGTGTGAGACATTTTTTCGATTTCATCCAATTGTGAAATTGAATGCAAAACTTCCCAGGGTACATTCGATGAATTACCCTCCTCTTGATAGCTTTCTTTTTTCCCAAAAAGATCAAAAAATCCCATAGCAACGATTTTTGAAGCTACAAAAATAAGATTGTTTACAAAAAGTACTGCTCGATTTAAGTATCTTTAACTAACATGAAAGGAATCATCAAAACCAAAAAGAAAAAGACCCTAGCCAAATTTATTGGAAAAGCTCCTGGTGCGGGAGGCTATGTTGGAAAAAAGAACCGTGAAAAGACCGTAATAGAAATTATCGATTACTCTAAAGATTCTTTTGAAATCCATTCTGTTTCTAGCGTCGAGGAAGCTTTCAAATTTAAGACAACCGATCAAATTACCTGGATCAACGTAAATGGTTTGAATTTAAGTGAAGAGATCGAAAAACTGGGGAAATATTTTGGACTTCATACCTTGGTTTTAGAGGACATTGTGGATACAGGACATAGACCCAAAGTTGAGGAATATGACGATTATATTTTTGTTGTCCTTAAAATGCTTTATTTCAATAGTCAAGGTGATTTTATGGTAGAACATATCTCCTTGGTTATGGGCGACAATTATGTTTTGACCTTTCAAGAAGTGGATGAAGATATCTTTCATTTCCTAAGGGATCGTATCGCAAATCCCGAGAGCAGGATTCGAAACTCTAAAGCCGATTATTTAGCCTTTGCCATTATCGACACCATTGTCGATAACTATTTTGCAATCGTAGATGATTTTGGGGAACGCATTGAAAGTTTGGAGGACCAATTGTTTGATGATAATCCTATTGAATCTACCCCTCAGGATATTCAGACTATTAAAAAAGAAGTGCTTCGAATTCGAAGAAACGTTTATCCACTTCGAGAGGTAATTCATAAACTCGAAAAAACAGACCATCCTTTAGTGGAAGAGAAAACACGTGATTTCTTCCGTGATGTATACGATCACATCATTCAGATCAATGAAAACATCGAAATCTATCGAGATATGGTCTGGGGGCTTATGGACATGTATATGACCACTGTAAGCAACAAGATGAATAGCATTATGAAAGTGCTTACCATCATGGCAACCATCTTTATCCCCCTCACCTTTGTTGTGGGTGTTTATGGAATGAATTTCGATCATATGCCGGAGCTGCATTATAAATACAGTTATTATGTGGTATGGGCGGTGATGATCCTACTTTTCCTGGCCATGCTGTATTATTTTCGCAGAAAAAAATGGCTTTAAGAGACAATTTGTCCTAACTACTCCCCTCTTTCTCAGTCATTTTGTCGGTTTTTTATATTGGCGCATCTTTTGAAGAGTACCTCTCAGAAACAAAGAATGACTATGAACTTTAATAATTATACGATAAAATCGCAGGAAGCCGTGCAGCAAGCACAACAGCTTGCTCAAGGGTTGGGCCATCAGCAAATTGAAAACGAACATTTGCTACAAGCCATTTTTGAGGTGGATGAAAACGTAACTCCATTTATCCTCAAAAAATTGAACGTGAACGTTCCCCTATTGCAACAGGTACTCACCAAACAACTGGAGAGTTATCCAAAAGTTTCTGGGGGCGAAATCATGCTTTCTCGTGAAGCTAGTAAAACACTTAACGAAGCTAGCATCATCGCGAAAAAGATGAACGATGAATATGTGAGCATCGAGCATTTACTATTGGCAATATTCAATTCGAAAAGTCAGATTGCTCAAAGTTTAAAAGACCAAGGGGTCACCGAAAAAGCCATAAAAGCTGCTGTTGAGGAACTGCGTAAAGGGGATCGTGTAACTTCACAAAGTGCGGAAGAGACATACAATGCCCTTAACAAATACGCCAAGAACCTCAACCAATTGGCGAGAGAGGGAAAATTGGATCCCGTAATTGGTCGTGATGAAGAAATTCGTCGTATTCTTCAAATTCTTTCCCGTAGGACAAAAAACAACCCCATGCTCGTGGGTGAACCTGGTACGGGTAAAACAGCCATCGCTGAAGGACTGGCACACCGTATCGTAGATGGGGACGTTCCGGAGAACCTTAAATCAAAAGAAATCTATTCTTTGGATATGGGGGCACTTATTGCTGGTGCAAAATATAAAGGCGAATTTGAAGAACGACTGAAGGCCGTAATCAAGGAGGTAACCTCCAGTGATGGTAACATTGTTTTATTCATCGATGAAATTCATACCCTTGTTGGAGCCGGTGGTGGACAAGGTGCTATGGATGCTGCCAATATCTTAAAACCAGCGTTGGCTAGAGGTGAACTTCGTGCCATCGGCGCTACTACTTTGGATGAATACCAAAAGTATTTTGAAAAAGACAAGGCATTGGAACGACGATTCCAAAAGGTGATGGTAGACGAACCAGATACCGAAAGTGCCATTTCGATTTTACGTGGTATCAAGGAAAAATACGAGACACACCACAAAGTGCGTATCAAAGACGAAGCTATTATCGCCGCCGTGGAGTTATCGCAACGCTATATCACCAACCGATTCCTTCCCGATAAGGCCATCGACTTAATGGATGAAGCCGCTTCCAAATTGCGGATGGAGATCAACTCCAAACCCGAGGAATTGGATGTTATAGATCGTAAAATAATGCAATTGGAAATAGAGATTGAGGCGATAAAGCGTGAAAAAGACGAAGCTAAACTGAAAATCCTTACTGCCGACTTGGCTAATTTGAAAGAACAACGGAACGAACTAAATGCTAAATGGAAAAGCGAGAAAGAAGTTGTAGAGAATATTCAAAACACCAAAAAGGAAATTGAAGA
>CAZOSF010000033.1:1370-8015 GCA_964582415.1 uncultured Alteromonas sp. | reverse complement strand
AGAAGAAGTCGTGCCGGATTGCAAGATGCTAAAAAACCGATAGGTTCCTTCCTATTCTTGGGAACCACAGGTGTTGGTAAAACCGAATTGGCAAAAGCTTTGGCGGAATACCTCTTCGATGATGAAAATGCCATGACGCGAATCGATATGAGTGAATATCAGGAACGTCATAGTGTGAGTCGATTGGTTGGTGCTCCTCCAGGATATGTGGGCTATGACGAGGGCGGACAACTTACGGAAGCCGTTCGACGTAAACCGTATTCTGTTGTGTTGCTCGATGAGATTGAAAAAGCCCACCCAGATACTTTCAACATCTTGTTGCAAGTGTTGGATGAAGGCCGTCTAACCGACAACAAAGGACGATTGGCCGATTTTAGGAATACAATTATCATCATGACCAGTAATATGGGTAGCCATATCATTCAGGAGAAATTTGACACCATGAAGGACTTGGATACTGCCATGGAGGCTGCTAAAGTGGAAGTGCTTGGATTGTTGAAACAATCGGTTCGACCCGAATTCTTAAACCGAATTGATGACATCATCATGTTTACTCCGCTTTCAGAAAAAGACATTCGACGCATTGTTGAATTGCAATTGAAAGGCGTAACCAAAATGTTGGCCAAACAACACATCACGATGGATGCCACACAGGATGCCATTAGCTATCTGGCCAAACGAGGATTTGATCCTCAATATGGTGCCCGTCCCGTGAAACGTGTTATCCAGAAGGAAGTGCTTAACGAGCTCTCTAAAGAAATTCTTAGCGGCAAAGTGAGTACCGATAGTATTATTCTATTGGATAGTTTTGACGATAATCTGGTCTTTAGAAATCAAGAAGATTTAGTAAATCACTAAAGAGAAGCCCCGGAGACGGGGCTTTTTCTTTACTTGTACGTTGCCGCATTTATAGCATGTAACATTTTGTTTGCGATGTCGTCTATTGGGTATAGAAATCAATCAACCAAGATCATGAAAACCAACAGTCTACCATCTAAAAGAAAACAACAATGCAACACCGTATTGGGCATCTATATTTTGACCATTACCTTAGTGGTTACCGTATTCAGCGTGATAAAAATTGCTCCTTATCTATAAGGAGGGCGCAATAATTAAAGGATCGTCTTCGAAGATTCTTCCAAAAGATTTACCTTTGGAATATGAGAAGATATCTACTACAATACCCCCTGTTATTTCTAATTGTTTTCGGCTCACTATTTACTGCCTGTGATTCGAAAGAAACTTGGAAAGTGGAACCAAATACCACGTATTACCTTATCAGACATGCTGAAAAGGATCGAAGTGATGCTTCAGAAACCGACCCAGTTTTGACCGATGCAGGAATGGATCGAGCTGCTCTGTGGGCCGATTTCTTCAACACCATCCCTTTGGATCAAGTATATTCCACCGATTATAAACGTACGCGTCAGACTGTACAGTACGTTGCGAATATCGCACAACTCCCCATTCAGAGTTATGACCCAAACACCTTGATAAATCAAGCTTTTTTTGATAAAACTGCAGGACAGAGCGTCCTCATCTGCGGTCATAGCGATACCACTCCAATGCTGGTAAATCAGATGATAGGTGAAGAAAAGTATCCCAAAATGGAGGATTCCGACAATACTTCCCTGTATGTGGTGACCTTTAAAGATGGGGAAGCCATCGTAGAGGTACAAAAAGTAGACTGGGATTTTTACCAATAAAATCGATGGCGCAGCAAAAAACGGTACAGATAAAAAATCGAAAAGCGCGTTTTCAGTACGAAATTCTTGACAGGTTTACAGCAGGAATAGTATTGAAAGGCACCGAAATCAAGGCGATTCGCGAGGGAAAGGCCTCCATCGCGGAGAGCTTCTGTGAGTTTGCCAATGGAGAATTGTTTGTCATTAATATGACCATTCAAGAATATTCCCACGCCTCCCATTATACCCACAATCCGAAAAGCGAACGAAAATTACTTTTGAATCGTAGCGAATTGAAAAAACTGGAAAAGGAGGTAAAAAATTCTGGGCTTACCATTATTCCACTACTCCTATTTACCAACGATAGGGGCCTGGCGAAATTGGAAATTGCCCTCTGCAAAGGAAAAAAACAATTCGACAAACGGGAATCCATCAAAGAACGCGATACCAAACGAAATCTTCATCGAATTCAGAAAGCCTTCAATAATTGATACCAGAAATCAATTCGAAACCGTCAGCCTTCACAAAAATACTTTTCTTATGAAGGAACTATGGATCATACTATTGATTTTCCTCGTTTTCATTTGTCCCACCGAGGTTCTTGGCCAAATTGAAGGATCGGTGACCGATTCAAACGATCGAGGGATTCCATTTGTTAATATCTATATTGAAAACACGTATATAGGCACTACCACTAATGAAACAGGGGAATATAGTTTGGAACTCTCGAAACCTGGAAACTATACGGTGGTATTTCAATCATTGGGCTTCAACACGGTGAAGCAACAGGTAACGATTACTTCGTTCCCATTTCAGTTTGACGTAATACTGGAGGAAGCGACCTACAGTCTTGACGAGGTGGTAATCAACGCATCTGAAGATCCAGCCTATCGTATTATCCGAAAAACCATCGAAGCTCGAAAAGTCAACCTAGATCGCATCTCCCAATTCACGGCCGACTTTTATTCCCGGGGTATTTGGCGTGTAGACAGTGTCCCAAAAAAGATATTGGGACAAGAAGTTGGTGATTTCGAAGGCGCTCTGGATTCCACTCGAACGGGAATTGTTTATTTATCGGAAACCATTAGTAAAATTGCCTACCGCAAGCCCAACGATTTTAAAGAAACCATCCTTGCCAGTAAGGTAAGTGGAAACGACAATGGCTTCAGCTTTAATAGTGCCCAAGAAGCCAATTTCAGTTTTTACGAAAACACCCTCCAGCTAAATGCTCCCTTGGTATCCCCGATTGCCAACAACGCCCTTGGCTACTATCGCTACAAATTGGAAGGTGTTTTTTATGAAGGCAATAAATTGATCAACAAGATTAGTGTTCTTCCTAAAAGGGCCAATGATCGGGTTTGGTCTGGTACAATTTATATTGTTGAAGATGATTGGCAATTGTATGGCCTGGAATTGAAAACGAATGGGGCCGCCATTCAAGTACCGTTTGTTAAAGAGCTTATCTTCAAACAGAACTTCACCTTCGACGCCAACGAAACAGCCTGGGTAAAGATCTCACAAACGATCGATTTTAGCTTTGGATTCCTTGGTTTCAATGGGGATGGTAGGTTTATTGCTGTATATAGCAATTACGACTTTCATCCGCCTTTCACCAAGGAAAGTTTCAACAATGAAGTGCTGTATTTCGAACCTGAGGCTAATAAAAAAGATAGCATATACTGGGATGAGAAGCGACCCGTAGCCCTCACTTTAGAAGAACAAAACGACTATGTACGTAAGGATTCCATTCAAGAATTGCGTAAATCGGAGAAATATCTGGACTCGGTAGATGCAGTATCCAATAAGTTCTCCCTTTTGGACATACTAACGGGTTATTCTTATAAAAACAGCTACGATCAATGGGAATTAAGTTACGAAGCCCCTCTCCCGGATGTTAGCTTTAATACCGTTCAGGGTTGGACGGGCGATGCAGGACTCACATTCTTCAAATGGTATGATGACTATCGTACCCAATGGGTTTTTGCGCGGGTAACGGCACAATATGGTATTTCTGAAGATCGGGTGCGATGGACCGGAACCATCACTAAAAATTTTAATCGATTTAATCGATTGCAACTTACCGCCTTTGGAGGAAGTGAAGCACGTCAATTCAATGCTTCCGAGCCAATCAGCCCACTAGTTAACTCCATCACTTCTTTGTTTTTTGAAAGGAATTATATGAAGCTGTATGAATTGAATTACGGTGGTTTGGCTTGGAGCCAAGAGGTTGTGAATGGTGTTAAGGCATCCCTATCGGTAAGTTACCAAAACAGGAAGCCCCTTATTAATACTACGGATTATGTGATTTTACCAGACGATAAGCGGGAGTATACCAGTAATAACCCGTTGTTTCCAGATGACAGTACCAGTCCCGCCTTTGAAACCCATAATGTGATAAAATCAATTTTTACTTCCACCTTCACATTCGGTCAAAAATACATGACCTATCCCGATGGGAAATTTAATATTAGGGATGAAAATTATCCAGAATTACGCCTGGAAGTGGAAAATGCAATCGGAGGCAGTGATTCCAAATATAATTTCACCCAATTACGAGCACAACTGAGACAAAATTTGGATGTAGGGAATTTTGGTGAGTTTCGCTATCGGTTGAAAGGAGGCACCTTTTTCGAAGCAGAGGGAATTTCCTTTGTGGATTATCAACATTTTAATGGGAATCAAACACGACTGGGCACTGCTCCTTATTACACTAATGTATTTAATCTGCTACCCTATTACACCTTCAGTACAAATCAATCGTATTTTGAAGGACATGCCGAACATTCTTTTAACGGCTGGCTGAGCAGTAAAATACCAGGTCTAAATTTGCTAAACTTTACTTTTGTAGTTGGTGGGCATACCCTAGTTACTACCGACAGGAAGCCTTACCATGAAGTTTCAGTGGGTCTGGACAACATTGGGTGGGGAAAATACCGATTGTTGCGATTAGACTATGTCCAGTCCTATTTCGGCGAAAGCACTCAAGGCGCCTTTGTGTTCGGTTTGAAATTCCTAAACCTTTTTGATTAACCTCCAGGAAAGTTAATTCACTGTATTTAATTAACTTAGGGCAATCAACCAATACCAAAACCATGAAACGATATGTCCTTTTGATGCTTATCCCACTTGCGTTAAGTTGCACCAATTCTTCTGAAAACGACAATCAGACAATCGATTATTCTTCCGAATTACAATCTATTGAAGTTACGCGTAACGGATTCACATCGGCTATTAAAGAGAAACGATATGAAGATCTTAGAAATTGGACCGCAAATGACGTGTTCACAATTGGTCCCGGCGATGCCAAATGGGAAGAAATGTTCGCTTCACGAACGGCTTTGGGTCTGTTTCCTTATGACAGTATTATCATGTCGCCCAAAGAGACCGTAATTCTCAATGACACTATGGCGTATGATTTTGGAACAAGCCGTGTTTATTATTCTGATACTATCGGGGAAATTCATCTATTGAGGGATACCTATTTAGCGTTACTGAAAAAAGACACTTTGGGCCGCTGGCGCCTGTTTCGGGAGGTAGCTTCCTCGAGAGTTTTCGAATAAGATTGAAACAATTAGATTGTCCAATCGTCAACCATAAAAGCGCGCAATTATGAAAGCCATTGTCCGGGACAATTATGGTTCTCCGAAAGTATTACGGCTAGAAGAAATCCCTGTTCCTTCACCGAAACAAAATGAGCTCCTTGTTCGAATCGAAGCCACTACTGTAAATCGAACAGGATGCGCCATATTAACCGGAAAACCCTGGGTGATGCGTCTTTTTGCGGGCCTGACAAAGCCCAAACTGAAAACCACTGGAACCGATTTTGCAGGAGTAGTTGCAGCTGTCGGTGAAAATGTAAGGGGTTTTCAACAGGGGGATCGTATCTGGGGATTTCATGACATCGGTTTGGCGACCCATGCAGAATACGCCTGTATCAATAACAAAAATACAATCCTTGGGATTCCTGAAGATATCGATTTCAAAACCGCTGTTGCCAGTGCAGAAGGTGCCCACTATGCCTTTTATTTTCTCGAAAAAGTCTCTGTAAGTCGCGGGGATGCAGTACTTATAAATGGTGGTACTGGTGCTATTGGTTCAGCTTTAATTCAGCTGTGCCGTTATTTGGGTGCAACAGTAACTGCAACCTGTAAAAGTGAGCATGCGGAAGTAGTGAAAGGGCTTGGGGCTCAAAGGACCATTGATTATACTTCAACCGATTTTACTAAAGATACACAGCGTTTCGATTTTGTTTTTGATGCCGTAGGCAAAAGCACATTTTTCAAATGCCAGAACCTCTTAAAGAAGAATGGAGTGTACATTTCTTCAGAACTCGGTCCGAACCTGCAAAATGTTTGGCTTTCCCTCTTACGTCCCTTTCTACCCGGTAAATCGGTGAGATTCCCCGTTCCCTTGAGTCCTAAAAAAAGTCTGGCTTTTATTCGAGATCGATTGTTGGACGGAAGTTTCCACCCTCTTATTGATAGAAGTTTTACTCTGGAGGAGGTTCCTGCTGCTTTCCACTATGTCATGAGTGAGCAAAAGGTTGGGAATGTCCTAATTGAAATACAGAAGTAGCAAGCCGAATTTTGTATTTTTATCCCATGAAAAAAATATATCTCCTCCCCTTGATGGCCTTATTGCTTTTAAGTTGTAAGCAGAGCGATGAAAACAACAATGTCGATACTGCAAAGGCTGATTCCCTCACCTCTCAAAAAAATCCACTACTTGGAACTTGGAAGGTGGTTTCTACGCTTAACCTTACTACCTTGAAAAAAGAGGAGGAATCGAAAAATTATTTTCATGTCTTCTCAGAAGACTATCATATGATTTTGATGACTCCTGAAAACCGACCGAAGGTTTATAAAGATTGGGAGTCCATGACAAATGAGGAAATTAAAAGTCAGCTCCCTATTAGCGGCGGATTATTAAAATACGAGATTCGTGGACAAGCAATCTATTC
>CAZOSF010000033.1:0-1270 GCA_964582415.1 uncultured Alteromonas sp. | reverse complement strand
GATATCCATGTCACCACAAGAAGTATGGAGTTTGATATACAGGATACCATTCCCAAAGGTTGGAATACCTTCCTATACCATAATGAGTCTGACGAAACACATTTCTTCGTTGTGGAACAGTATCCTGACAGTGTGAGCATAGACATGGTGAAGACGGAAGTGATGCCCGTTTTCGATGAGGGCATGGCATTATTGAATGAAGGAAAGATTGAAGAAGGCTATGCCGCTTTTGGAAAACTTCCAGCCTATTTTGGAGGTGTTCAATTTTTTGGGGGTTCGGGATTGATAGCCCCAAAAAACACGAGTCAAACCACCATTCATTTAAATCCAGGCAATTTTTTATTGGAGTGTTATGTAAAAATGCCGAATGGACAATTCCACAGTTCTATGGGAATGTTGAAGGAATTTGTGGTAAGTGAATACAATTCAGGCGTACAACCTCCTGAAGAGGGGTCAATACCGATTAGCATATCAAGTACTACGGGGATTGAAGCTCCAAACGCTGTTGAAAAGGGTTTTCAGACATTTAAAGTAACTTTCAAGGATCAAAAAGCATTCGAGAATTTCGTAGGACCCGATGTAAATTTGGTTCGTGTCACTCCAGGCAGTGATATGGCGGCCTTGGAAGCTTGGATGAACTGGGCCGACCCAAAAGGATTGATTACACCAGTTCCAAATGGTTTTATTTTTTTAGGTGGCTTTAACAATAGTCCCGAGGGAACTGTGGGGTATTTCTCAGCAGAACTATACCCAGGAACCTATGCTTTGATTTCTGAAACCCCATCGGCTTCCGAAAAAGGACTACTGAAAACGTTTACAGTTTCCGAGTAAAAAATAAGTACATTTAAGGAGTCAATTCCTTCCTATGAAAGTATTCAGTTGGATTTTTGGGCTCCTTTTTTTATTGCTTGCTTGTAACAATCCGAATTCAACCGAACCGAACTCCATCTCAGAAAATTCTTGGGCTTTTCCTTATTTCGAAAAAGTTGATTCGCTTAACCCTATTTTACGACCTTCCTCCGATTTAACTTTCCAAGATCCAATCACCCATGCCCTACACCATTGGGAAGAACGGAACGTCTTGAATCCAACTGCAGTGGTACGAAACGACTCCGTTTTTCTTTTATACCGAGCACAAGACTCCATGGGTACCAGCCGTATTGGGATGGCTGTAAGTACGGATGGTTTGCATTTTGAAAAATATCCTACCCCAATTTTCCATCCCGACGAAGATTCCATGAAAGCTTTTGAATGGAATTATAAAAAAATG
>CAZOSF010000032.1:0-25753 GCA_964582415.1 uncultured Alteromonas sp. | reverse complement strand
GTTCTCGGGTGCCTGTTCTCTGTCGTTGGATGTCTGGTCATGCTGTCACTTCGAGCGTCATCCCGAGCGTCATCCCGAGCGTCATCCCGAGCGTCATCCCGAGCGGAGTCGAGGGGCGAGGGGCGAGGGGCGAGACCTAATTACTATTTATTGGTCATAAAAATACGGCATTCAGAGCGTATTTTGAAGCCAATTCAACCCCAATCCTAAAAATCTATTACTTCGGGTTTACTCCGTATCTCCTCCGTATCTCCTCCGTATCTCCTCCGTATCTCCCCCGTATCTCCCCCGTATCAAAGGCGTATCAAAGGCGTATCAAAGTTAGGTTTAGGCTACAACAACCATATTACAAAAAGGGAATAGGTCCTAGGCCGTTTCCAATATCTGGGCAGCGTGGTCTTTGGTTTTCACCTTATCGATAACGCGATCGATAACACCCTCTTCATTGATTAGGAAAGTCATTCGGTGAATACCATCATACTCTTTCCCCATAAATTTCTTGGGACCCCATACACCGAAGGCATTGATGACCTCTTTGTCTTCATCTGCCAATAGCGGATAAGGGAACTTGAACTTCTCTTGAAACTTCTTTTGCTTTTTTTCAGCATCGGCACTCACCCCTAAGATTTCATACCCGGCTTTCTGAAGCTCGGCGTAATTATCCGATAGGTTACAAGCTTCCGCAGTGCAGCCTGGGGTATCGGCTTTTGGGTAGAAGAAAACCACCAATTTCTTTCCTTTATAATCTGCCAATGAAACGGTGTTTCCGTCCTGATCTTTAGCGTTGAAGTTAGGAGCTTTATCTCCTGCTTTTAAAGTTTTCATAGCGTTAAAATCGTTTTACGTGATCGTTGCCCAAAGTTACAATTCAAGCAAACCAATTTGAAATTGCAGGTTGTTATACTTGTGTTAAAGGATATACAATGAACAATGATCAATGAACAATGTGCAATTGTTTTTTAAGTTTCAATTTATGAATTCATCCTTATAGCAAAGTTGTGGGGATACGTTCGAAAGGAATTTGAAGTTGTTCAATAACAAAATAACTTCAAATGAAAAGCAACCCAATTTTAGAAAAGAGCTATGAATTTGCACTTAATTCTATTTCCATCTACAAGGATTTAATTGAAAAAAAAGAATTTGTTTTATCGAAACAATATTTGAAGTCCAGTACCTCTATTGGCGCTAATATTGAAGAAGCAATAGGAGGAATTTCCAAGCGGGATTTTAGGGCTAAAATGTCGATTGCCTACAAAGAGGCAAGGGAAACAAAATATTGGTTGCGATTATTGAGGGATTCAGGCTATTTGCATGAGAAAACGTATGCCAGTGCACTGATTGAAATTGAAGAAATACTCAAACTATTGTACCGAATTATACAATCGGCCAAATAATTGTTCATTTCTAATTTCTAATTGTTCATTGAACTAAACCTTTTGCTCAGCACCCTTGTAATTAAACATGTGCTTTCGCTTGATGAGTTCCGGTACGCCGATGGGGAGTTTGTCTTCCCAGCCTTCCTGGCCGCTTTCAATCATATCCAACACATCCCTTGAGAAGATATCGAGGTAGTCTTCATTGAAATCTTCGATATCCACCAGCTTTCCATTGTATTTAAAGAACTTGTACAGTTCCTTCATACGGGGGTGTACTTTCAGATTGTCCGAATTGATCAATTCGCCAGTATCTGGGTCGTGCATAGGGTAGAGGTAGACCTTCAGGTCTTTGAAGAAGAGTTTTCCGAAGGCTTCCAAAATACCACCACTTACGTGACGGTAGTATTTTTCGTCGAAGATAGCCACGAGGTTGTTCACCCCCATGGTCAATCCCATACGGTTTCGGGTATAATTAGAGAAATACTCCACCAGTCGGTAGTATTCCTGGAAGTTGGAGATCATTACATTATGCCCCAAAGAACAAAGAATTCGCGCCCGGTCCATAAAGTCCTGCTCGTTGATTTCCCCTTCGGCCCTTAGGTTGGAAAGGGTAATCTCAAAGACTACCACCGTATTTTCTTCTTCTACTTTAGATTCCTTCAAGAAAAGTTCCATGGATTTCTCATACATATCCATGTTTACCTTGGTTACCGGGCGGAAACTACCGCGAAGTGCCATGATGTTTTTCTTATAGAAAATAGCAGCGGGAAGAATCATATTTCCATCAGGGCCAAAAACTACCGCTTCGGTCATTCCGTTTTTAATAAGCTGCAAGCTCATCAAACGGTTGTCTACATCTTTAAAGGCAGGACCACTGAAGTTGATGGTATCGATTTCAATTTTATCCTGATCGATATGGTCGTATAGATAGCGCAACAACTTTTTGGGTTGGTCGTGCTTATAAAACGCCCCATAAATCAAGTTCACCCCAAGGGTACCTAGGGTTTGTTGCTGCAGGATGGCTTCATTCTCTTTAAAACGAATATGAAGGGTAATCTCACTATAATCCTCATTCGGACTCGTTTGGAACTTAATGCCCACCCATCCGTGTCCTTTGTATTTCTTGGCAAAGTCGATGGTGGCTACGGTATTGGCGTAGGCAAAAAACATTTTGTTCGGGTGTTTTTTGCGCGTGATACGCTGTTCGATAAGCTCGATCTCATAATCGAGCATACGCTTTAAGCGTGATTCGGTAACGTAGCGTCCATCGGGTTCTATACCATAAATAGCATCGGAGAAATCCTTGTCGTAAGCCGACATGGTTTTAGCAATGGTACCAGAGGCACCACCTGCTCTAAAAAAATTACGAACCGTTTCCTGTCCAGCACCAATCTCTGCGAACGATCCATAAATGTTTTCATTAAGGTTGATTCGGAGGGCTTTGTCCTTTATAGAAGGGATAGTTTCAAATTTCTTATCCCCTGGAATAATTTCCGGCATAGCAATTTTTTAAAAGGAATTTGCGGCAAAGATAATAAATCGTGTAGGGATTCCTCTTAAAAATTACGTTAATAAATACGACCGACCAGAATAGGGAGAGATCTATTCCAGTCGGCCTATTTAATTGAATTACATACCTTTAATCTCGGAAATAAGTTCTTGGATAACTTTTTTGGCATCTCCAAAAAGCATGGAGGTCTTCTGATTGAAGAACAGCTCATTTTCGATACCAGCGTATCCAGGTTTCATACTTCGCTTATTGACAATAATCTTTTTCGCATTCTCTACATCCAAAATGGGCATACCGTAGATTGGGCTGGATGGATCGTTATGGGCCGCTGGGTTTACCACGTCATTGGCTCCAACTACAAACACCACATCGGTATTGGAGAACTCAGGATTCACATCCTCCATTTCGGCCAACTTACCATAATCTACGTTGGTCTCTGCCAAGAGCACGTTCATATGTCCGGGCATACGTCCTGCCACAGGGTGGATGGCATATTTTACTTCCACTCCTTTGCTTTCCAAAAGTTCTTCCAATTCATGGATGGCGTGTTGCGCTTGGGCTACGGCCAATCCGTATCCGGGAACAAAAATCACCCGATTGGAATAGTTCATCAAGATGGCCACATCACTAACGGTGGTCTTCTTGATGTCGCCTTGTACACCACTGCCACCAGCACCTGCTTCGGCGCCAGTATCTCCAAATCCACCGAACAGTACGTTTACAAGGGATCGGTTCATAGCGTTACACATGGCGAAGGTAAGGATGGTACCGGCCGATCCTACGAGGATACCACCGGTGAGCATTACCATGTTTCCATAAAGGAAACCGCTTAAGGCTGCAGCCAACCCTGTAAACGAGTTCAATAGGGAAATCACCACGGGCATATCGGCACCCCCGATAGGGAGCACGAAAATGACACCGTAGAACAGGGCAGCAAAGAACAGTACATAAAGAAACAACTGGCTGTCGGTCCCAGACCATACCATATATGCGGCAAAGGCCAGGATACCTAAAATAACAAGGTTGTTGATTAGGTTGTATTTAGGAAGTCGAATAGGTTTGTTCAAAGTACCGTTTAATTTTGCCCAGGCAATCATACTACCGGCAAAGGAAACGCTACCGATGATAATACCACCCAGGATGGTGATTACCGATAGTGGATGTTCGGTATAGTGGGCAAATTCCACTAGTCCAATCAATGCGGCACTGGCACCCCCCATACCATTGAAAAGGGATACCAATTCGGGCATTTTGGTCATTTTCACCTTTTTGGCAATAATCCAACCACTCACGGTACCAATGGCAATGGCCACGCCGATGAGGACATAGATAAAGGTGGAAACTTCACCGGGATATAGGAAAATCGTTCCCAGAATGGCCAGGGTCATACCGGCAGCAGCAATGAGATTCCCTCTACGTGCTGTTTCTGGGTGCCCCAGCATTTTAAGACCTAGAATATAGGTCACTGAAGCGACTAGATAGATGAGTTCGAGGCTGATAGGATAGTCCATTACTTTTTCTTTTTAAACATTTCCAACATACGGTCGGTAACCACGAAACCACCCACTACGTTGAGGGTACCGAGGATGACCGCTACAAAGCCAAGGGCAAGGGCTAGGATATTGTCGGGATCTACACCCAACATTACCAAAATTGCCCCGATGATGATTACCCCATGGATAGCGTTTGCGCCCGACATAAGAGGGGTGTGCAGTACCGCTGGAACATGGCTAATCACCTCGACTCCAACAAATACCATCAATACGATGATATAGATCATTTGGAGGTTATCAGTGAAAAAATCAATAAATTCTACCATAGTTATGCTGATTTTCCGTTTTGGCGAATCGTTCCATTCTGAACGATAAGCGTGGCGTTAGTTATTTCGTCATCAAAATTGTATTCAAATTGGGAATCCTTGGTAAGGTTATTTATGAAGTTGTACATATTCTTACCGAAGAGTTCACTCGCATTCGTGGAAACACTCTCAGGGGAAATGGTGGTACCGATAATCTTTACACCATTTTTCACCACGATTTTGTTCATCTTACTGAGAGTACAGTTACCCCCTTGATCTGCGGCTAAGTCGATGATTACGGAACCGTTTTTCATTTGCATGACTTGTTCCTCATCGATTAAGATAGGCGATTTCCGTCCTGGTACCATGGCTGTGGTAATGACCAAGTCGGCTTGGAAGAGCGACTTGTTTACCGCTTCCCGTTGCTTGCGGGCATATTCTTCGGAAGCCACCTTCGCATAGACGCTGGCTTCTTTGTGTTCCTCGCCTTCTACCTCGATGAACTTGGCGCCTAAAGACTCGGTTTGTTCCTTGGTTTCAGGTCGGATATCGGTTGCTTCCACAATGGCTCCCAATCGTTTCGCAGTGGCAATAGCCTGCAGTCCGGCAACCCCTACACCAAATACTAAAACTCGGGCAGGAGTGATGGTGCCCGCAGGGGTCATCATCAACGGAAGGATTTTGGTCATTTCAAAAGCACCACGGATAACCGCTTTATAACCTGCCAAGTTACTTTGTGAACTCAGCACGTCCATGTCTTGGGCTCTGGAGATCCTTGGAATGGCATCCAGTGAAAAAGCAGAGGCCCCCGTAGCGGCAATTTTCTGAATAAGTTCGGGATGGGATTTGTGGAACAACTGGCTGATAAGGATGTGCTCCTTACGCACCAATTTCAGGTCGTCTTCGTCGAACGGATTGATTTTAATTAGAACATCGGCATCTTTAAAGATGACCCCTCTTTTTTCGATTATGGCACCGGCATCCTTATAGTCTTTGTTTTTGAAAGAAGCCGTCTCACCGGCGTCTTCTTCCACGATTACCTTAAAGCCTAAATCGATTAGTTGCTTGGCGATTTTTGGGGTAATGGAAACCCGGGTTTCACCCTTTTGCGTTTCCTTGAGAATTCCTAGTATCATTCTTGTGAGCGTATGATTAGATGTAGTAAAATTAGAATATAATAAGTAACTGCATCTGACCAATGTCATTTTTTGAAAATTACCCCCCATTTAAAAGGATTTTTTAAAGATATTCTAATGAAACTGTCCAAATCCTTGTTCTGAGGAAGGAGGGTTTGTTCTAAAAATTAAAATTGCTGTCAATTTTCGATTTGATAAACGATAAAAAACACGAATTTTGCCTCTAGTTACTATGAAAATCACATTTCTCGGTACTGGTACTTCCCAAGGAATTCCTGTAATAGGAAGCAAGCACCCTGTATGCCTCAGCGACAATCCTAAAGACAAGCGTTTAAGGGTTTCCGTGCTCTTGGAATGGGATGGAGCCACCTATGTAATCGATTGTGGACCCGATTTCCGTCAGCAGATGCTTCGGGAAAACGTGCAGCGTTTGGATGCGGTGTTATTGACGCATGAACATAACGATCATATCGCCGGCATCGATGATATCCGACCGTTTAATTTCCGTCAAGGCGATCTTCCTTTTTATGCGGAAGAGCGGGTATTCGATGCATTAAAATACCGCTTCGGCTATATTTTCGAAACAGTCAATAAATATCCCGGCGCTCCTTCGGTGACCCAGAACATAATTGATAAGAACACCCCCTTTGTCCTTAATGGCAAAGAGGTAACCCCTGTGGAAGTGTCGCATGCGGGTTTACCGGTCTTGGGATTCCGAATAGACGATTTTGCCTACCTCACCGATGTGAAAACCATCGCTAGGGAAGAGAAACGAAAACTGTACGGATTAAAGGTTTTGGTTTTGAATGCTCTCCGCGATCATCCACATCCCTCGCATTTGAATTTAGATGAGGCCTTAGATTTGGTTGCCGAATTAAAACCGGAACGCGCGTATTTTACACATATCAGTCATTTAATGGGTTTCCACGATGAGGTGGAAGCACGCTTGCCAGAAGGCGTTCATCTGGCCTATGACACCTTAAAAATTACCCTGTAGTATGAAGTCACGCATTTTTATGTACCTATTCTTTTTTGCGATTCTCTTGGTGCTGTTTATGTACATGAGCCAGCGATCGATTTATGAAAGTCAGGAAAAGAAAATAGAATTGCTTTCCAGCAAACTGGTACAGGCACGAGTAGAAAATGATAGTTTGAAAGAGACCAACGCCGAATTGAATTATTTTACCCTTTTGGGCAATGAAAATGCCATGACCTATATCGAAAACCTGGGTTGGGAAGCCGATTCCCTTCAGCATTATATAACGGAAGCCATCTATGAGGAAAACTTCAGGGGGGATAGCAATCCTCTGATTCAATTGGAAGGCACCTACGGCACGTTTAAAATAAATAAAATCAAATTCCTCAATCACCGCTGGATCCTAGCCGACTTTAGCGACGGGCGCAATTGGGGCGAAACCATTATCGAGTACTTCTATACTCATGAGAATGAATGGGAGTTGACGCCAATTTCAACCGTGCTCTATCCTAATTAGTGAGTAGTGAGTAGTGAGGGGTGTAGAGCGATACAATTTTTCCCCAAGTGGGGGTGCATCCTTCCCATTAAAAACTAAAATCAATTGCGATTTTCACTGGCTTTTATCAGTTCCGCAAAAATCTCACTAAGATATATTCTTCTTAGGGCTGGTTCTTTTTTCCTATTGTAAAGAAGTATTTCAAATTGAATTTCAGGGGTATAATCTTCAATCCAATACTCTGTAATAAATTCATTTTCAAATCCTGCGAGACTGTCTAGGTAATTCGATTTACCACTTAAAATAAGAAAGGCAATAATTTGTTTTCCCTTTCCAATGATTTCGTTTTTAGAAATTTTAAGGTAGTCATAGCTTTCAATTTTATCATCAAAATCAAGATCATATGAAAAACCATAAACGCTATCATTGGCGATTACCATACCCTTTTGAATGAATTTCGTTTGCATCGGCTGCAACTTTCTATCAAATTGTTCCACGAATACGAGGGAATCCAATGCCGAAATATTTAAGTTGAAGTTTTCGATAACTTGGGAAATCCTATTGGCTCTGTTAAGATGATTTCTTTTACTTTGGTCGAGGAGGGTTTGCTCGTAACTTTTACCAGAGTCCAAATTATAAACAACGGTGGTATCTTTAAATTTCTTTACATACTCCGCGTCTTCATATTTCTTCCAATCTCCTTCGAAGGTTTCCAAATACAGCTCCTTCATATTTTGAGCATTGGTGAAAGAGCAGATAAAGATGAATAGTAACTGAATAGATAGTTTCGCCATTATTTAATTCGGAAGTCTAATTACTAATTTCTAATTGTTAATTACTAATTATCTTCCAGCCACTTTTTAAACTCAAAAAAATTCTGAGGTGCAACCCCATGACCCACGGGGAATTCAGAAAAGGAACAAGGGATGCCCAAATATTTTAAGAAAGGAGCGGTTTTACGCGCCCATTCCACAGGGATTACTTGATCGACGGTTCCGTGAGAACTGTACACCTTCAACCGGGTAAAATCATTGTTTTGATAGCCCGTTTTAAGGATGTCTTGATTGATATAGCCACTTAGTCCCACCACGCGACGCACTTGTTCTGGATAACTTAAGGCAACCGCAAAGCTCAGGATGGTCCCTTGGCTAAATCCGATTAAGGTGATGTCGTTGGCATCTACAGGAAATTCATGGACGATTTCATCGATTACTTTGGAAACAATATCCCTTGCTTCCTTGGCTTGTTCTTCATCGCTCCATTTCCCATTGGGGTTATCGAAATTGATGGCATACCAAGCATGACCAAAAGGTTGCAGCTGGTGTGGGGCGCGAAGGGAGAAAATGGCATATTTCTCTGGGATTTCGGGAGCAAAGGAAAACAAATCGCTTTCATCACTTCCATACCCATGAAGCATAATAATCACCGGCGCTTTTTCAGTAAGCGTACTGGGTCGGTATTCGTAATCTAAAAGAAGTCCTTTTGACATGGTATATTATCCTAAAAATTTAAACCAAACTTGAAATTTATCGCTCAAATAGGGGATGCCTTGTTGTTTTCCGAGAATGGCCATGATAAGGCATAAAAGCCAGAGGCATACTACCGTCCAATAAATGTAGAAACCAAAAGGTGTATCTCTCGTGTAGAAAGCCACCACAAACCCCAATTGCACACCAAACATGTTTTTAATATGCCAAGTGGCGAAGGGATGCTTTTTCTCCTGATTCATATAAAAGGCGATAATAAGCCCTATAAAAGTAAGGTAAGCAATGATACCCGCTGTTTTGCCAGGAGGATTATCCATGGAGCACCAATTGATCGTTATTGATGATGCCGTAGGACTTCCCTTTTAGTTTTTGGCCAAGGAAAGCAGCGTTTTTAGAACCGGAGAGGATATCTTCTTCACCGAAAATCCATGCTGTTTCAGGATTGAAGAGGCTTAAGGTCGCTTTAGCGCCTTCTTCAATAGGTGCATTCGCTATTCCGAAGGTGTCTTTCAGGCCAGTTAGGGCATTCACGGCAGTTTCCAAATTGGTTACTGCCAGCAAGGCTCCGAAACAGCTTTCCAATCCGATACTTCCGAACATGGCATGATCGAATTCGGTGCGTTTGTGCTCCACATCGATTGGGTTGTGGTCGCTGGTAACACCATCGATTACCCCTTCTTGAAGTCCTTTGATTAGAGCTTTTCGGTCCTTATCGGTGCGTAAGGGAGGCATGAGCTTGTAGTTGGTATCGAACCCATCCAGAATATCATCGGTCAGGAAGAGATGCGCAGTACAAACACTGCAGCTAACCTTCAATCCTTTCTTTTTGGCCTCTTTAATCAGTTTCACCGATTGGGCAGTGGAGATGGTAGGTATATGAAGTTTACCTCCGGTATATTCCAGAAGGTAGAGGTCTCGAGCAATTTGTAATTCTTCCGAAAGGGAAGGAATCCCTTTTAATCCCAAACGTGTGGCTGCAACCTCCTCATTCGCCACTCCGTGGTGCGCCACCGAATTTTCTAAAGGGAACGATTGTATGAGTCCGTTGAAGTTTTGAACATATTGCAGGGCCAATTTCAGCAGATTGGCATTGGCAATAGGTTTCTGATAATCGTAGAAGCTGATGGCTCCTTCGTTGTGCATATCATACAGTTCTGCAAGATCAACGCTTTCGCTACTAACGGTTAGGGCTCCCACAGGGTAGAGGTCTACCGCACTTTTGGTAACTTTTGAAAGGAGAAATTTAACATCCGATTTACTGTCGGTAACTGGGTTGGTATTTGCGTTTACCGCCACCGCTGTAAATCCGCTATGGGCGGCTGTTTTTAAACCATTTTCCAGTGTTTCCCTTTCTTCAAATCCCGGTTCCCCGAAGGACACACTGCTATCGAACCAACCACGAGAAATATGGAGGTTTTTTAGCGATACCATGGTGGCCTTATCATCTTTAATGCTAGCAGCAATTTTGGTAATCATTCCTTTATCAATCAGCAGATCCCGCTTCTTCATATGCAAACTGCTGCTGGGGTCTACGATGGTGGCGGATTTAAGGAGGATTTTCATCAGAGGAATTTTAGGATAAACAGTTCAAACAATAGGAACAACACTGCAAAAATAACAAACCATTTCCACAATGAATGTATTTGATTCGCTTCCGATAGCGATTGGAACAGATCGTCCAAGGAAGCGTGCATGGTAACGCCTTCCCAAGAGGAGAGGTCCCAATAGCTCATCCCGCTTTCGGTGCGTGGATAATTAAAGCTCACATATTGAAGCGGCGTTTCTTCCAGAAAGACTCCGTAGGTGCCTGCTCTATTGAGCTCGTCGGTAACAGTAATGGAGACACTTTGTGCATTCGATTGCTGTAACGGGATGATGGAAGAAAGGCTATCCTTCAAATGAACGATTTGGTCGTTCTGAAGTGGGATGGGCAGTGAAAACGAATTGGAAGTATTCAGATTGTAATATAAATCGGGAAGCGACAAACTCTGTTGGGCCATGTTCAATAACGTGGGAACGATGAGCGGTGAGTTGATGAAATTTGAATTATCCTTATTGAAGGCTGCCGTTGCAAGATAGCTTTGCCCAGATTGTACAAGAAATGGACGGCCATCTTCAAATTGGAGGACATTGCTGGGAGTCCCTATCAGGGAATAATAGGAAGTTACAGTAGGGTACTGAAAATTGGTCACCTGTTTTTCAAAGACCTTATCGTAAAGAGGGTGTGAGAAATTGATGGTCGTTATTTTCTTTTCAGAATCGATTTGGTTGCCACCGAAACTACCAATTCCCAATGCATTCATCAGCGTGTTATAGCTAGCAATGGCACAATTATTAGAAGGGATAATCAATATCGATCCCCCGCCTTCCTGATATGTTCTTAGGGCATTGGTTAAGGATATCGGAATCTCCTTCAATTCATTCAATATGATTAAGTGCTGTTGAGGAAGATCGCTGTAATTCAGGTTATCGGCAGATTGTTCTGTAAAGTCATATTCTGCATTGGCGTATAGCTTGCGAAGATACCCTCCGTCGGCTTCATTGATACTAAGGACTTTGATTGGAAACTGTAAATTGATATTGAAAAACAATTCATTGTCGTATTGAAGTTGGGCATCGTTTAATTGAAGTCGCCCTTGAAAACCTTGAGGGTCCTCTATATCGAAAAGGAGGGAGGCTTGTTGGTTTCCTTGAAATTCGGCAGCTGTTTTTGCGATCAATCTGTTGTTGTTATAGAGTGAAACTGCCGTATTTTCTGGAAGTTCACCCGTTCCTGAAACCAATACTTCCAATTGAATGGAATTCACTTTTTTCGATTGAATGAAGGCAGTATCGATGCTTAGATTGAAAGGAGTTACGGGTTGGGGTTGTATGATGTGTATATCAATACTGGAATCGGATAGTTCTGGGAGCGGTTGGTTTTTTTGAAAATCGGAGATCCAGATAAGGCGCTTGTCGGCTGTTTTGCTTTTAGAAAACAACTGTTGTGCTTTCAACCACACTTCTGAAGGAGAGAGGGCCTTAGAAGAATAGGGTAAAGAGAGGATCTCGGTCTTAAAGTCGTTTTGGGTTACTTGGCGTTTTGTTTGTGAGTTGTCGAACCAATTCAGGGTTTCATCTCCTTCGAGATTTTCGTAAAGTCGTTGCTGGATTTGTTTCAACAGAGGGCCATTCACTCCTTTCGCTTGCATGCTGTAGGAGTTGTCGAGATACAGAACGGTTTCCTTCTCAGCATTCAGGGCCGTATCGGAGGCAGTGTAGGGCTGGGCAAAGGCGAATATTATGCAAGCCAATGCGAGTAATCTCGCCAGAAGGGTTAGCCACTTCTTTAATTTAGAACTTTTTCGCGTTTGAAGGGTTGCTTTTTTAAGGAAGGCAACGTTAGTAAATTCTATTTTTTGAAACCTTCGAAGTTGGAAGAGATGGATAATAATAGGAATGAGCAGTAAGAAGAGGGCATAAAGGATTTCAGGGTGTTGAAACTGCATTCCTAATTTTATTTGTCAAATATAGGCATAGATTTACAAATTCTGTGCGATTAATAGCATTTTAGTAAATCGAAAACGCCTCCCGAAGGAGGCGCCAACTTTAAACTTACTTATCATATACTATAAGCAAACTTCAAAGCCCATTGCCCAGTTGTTTCCTCCCATAGGGATTCCTGCAGCCCAGGCGGTTTCTGTTTGTCCTGTGGTTGTGTTCACCACCACTGCATGAGCGGCTATGTACACACAATCACCTTCCAAAAGTGATGGACCGGTATAAGTAACTTCGGTAGTCCCTGCAGGATGGTTGTTCTTGTAGGGGAAATTCCCAACTTTAGGATTCCCATTGTTGGTAGAAGGCATTTCTTCTTCAGGACCAATGTAGAGATGGGTTTCTGTGATTTCCCAACCTTCACCTACATAGGTTACAACGATCTCACCATTTACAATGGTTACGACTACAGTACCCGCGTCCATGTTTTGTCCAGCGATAAGGTCATCCTCATAGAGATTTTCTTCTCCGGTGGTGATACCGTCATCCACTTGACCTGGAACATCAATAATTAAATTTCCACTGTCGTTTAATTCGTAGGGTTCATTTGAACAGCTGATGAATAAAGCCATTCCAGATAATAGCAAAAGTAGTTTTGTTTTCATAGTTAATCGATTTGGGGTTATCGCTAAAACAAACATAGATAAATATTCGATATAATCGACAAAAACCACAATAAAATCGATTAAATGCATATTTATTAAAATTAAATGTTAAAATTGTTTAAGGCGATTGGGAAGAACTTCCTATGGAAATGGTATATATGGAAAAGGGATATTGAAGTAAATAAAAGAGCCCTCCGCGGGGTGGAGGGCTCAATCAGTGGGAGGGTTTTACCTAGTATTGGAGTGAAGAACCACTCACCACTGTATTTTTCTTTTACATAGGAATTTCATAGAATTCCTCGGTTGAATACCTTTTAATAGTAGCAAAAACGAAAAGTTTTGCTGCATTGTACCACGGTAATCATTCATTTCTCAGGGCAAAGATACTTAGCAACGTAAGAAAAATCTGTCATAATAATAAAATTTCGAGATAGTGTAGGAAATTTCCGATTAAGTGTAAAAATTGGTTAGAATTTTTCAAAGGCTCCAAGTCCGAAGAGGGCAAAATCATATTTCACAGGATCCATTTTATCCATACTTCTAAGATAAGTATCTAGTTCCGTGAGCGTTTTGAAGTCGTTTTGTTTGCGTTTAAGTATTCCCAGCTTACGTGCAATGTTTCCTGTATGCACGTCCAAGGGGCAACTTAGCTGACTCGTTTGTATGGATTTCCATAGACCGAAGTCCACTCCGGCAGTATTGGGACGCACCATCCATCGCAAATACATATGCAATCGTTTGGCGGCAGAATTCTTTAGGGGGTCTGAAACATGTTTTTGGGTACGTGCTGGGTGAGGGATTTCAAAAAAGATCTTTTTGAATTGATGGATACTGGTGTGCAGGAATTCTCCAGAGTATTTCGAGAATAGGTTTTCCATCCCTCCATGATACCTATATATATGTTGCAATCCACGGATGAAATGCTTGAGATCTTCCCCATTGAAGGTACGGTGAACAAAACCATCTATTCGGTTAAGGTCTGCCTCTTGGTGCGACATAACGAAATCGAAGGGGGCATTTCCCATCAGATCCATCATTTTGTTAGCGCTATTAATAATACTTTTTCGATTTCCCCAAGCAATACTTGCCGTAAGAAATGCAGCAATTTCAATATCCTCTTTTAAACTAAAACGATGGGGTATTTGAATGGGGTCGGAATCTATAAATTCCTGATTTTCGTATTGTTGGGCCTTACTATCTAAAAATTCCTTTAATTCTGCTCGGGTCATACCTCAGGGTAGAATAATGCCGTCTTGCATGACCAATTTACGGTCTGCCATTTCCGCCAGTTCTTCATTGTGGGTAACAATAATAAAGGTTTGCCCAAACTCATCCCTTAGCCTAAAGAAAAGTTGGTGGAGGTTTTCTGCACTTTCCGTATCCAAATTTCCACTGGGTTCATCGGCTAAAATAATAGACGGCCGATTCATCAATGCCCTCGCCACCGCAACACGCTGTTGTTCTCCACCAGATAGGGCATTGGGTTTGTGATGTTCTCGATGGGCCAATCCCAGGAAGGATAGGAGTTCTCTGGCTCTGGGTTCGGCTTCATTTTTTGCTTTACCACCAATAAATGCAGGAATACAAACATTCTCCAAGGCCGTAAATTCAGGTAATAACTGATGAAACTGAAAAATAAAGCCCAGTTTTTCATTGCGAAATTTTGCAAGTGCCTTTCGGTTTAAAGTGGTAATATCGATTCCATCGATGCTTAGATTTCCTTCCTGAAAATTATCTAAGGTCCCAAGGATTTGTAAAAGTGTGGTTTTTCCAGCACCTGAGGCTCCTACAATGGATACGATTTCACTTTCTTTGATAGATAAACTCACGCCTTTTAATACATGAAGTTGATCGAAATACTTATGGATGTTCTGGGCTATTATCATGGTGGTACGAAAGTGTGAAAGTACTATATTACCCACGATATTACAACAGTATAACCCGTAACGAAAACCTGTGACGATAATTTTCTGTTAAAGTATCCGAAGCTGGTTTAATAAATTGTAGTTTTGTTTAAGGTATAATGAAAAAAGTAGAACAAATTGTTTTAGCGGGCGGATGCTTCTGGTGTACTGAAGCCGTTTTTCAGCGCATTAGAGGTGTGGAATCGGTTCGGCCTGGTTTTGCCGGGGGAACCATTAAAAATCCCGCCTATCGTGAGGTAATTACTGAAAGAACGGGGCATGCGGAAAGTGTGGAAATTACTTTCGACCCCTCGCTTGTTGATGTCAATACGCTGTTGGTGATTTTTTTCAGCACTCATGATCCTACAACCTTAAATCGCCAGGGCCACGACATCGGTACTCATTACAGAAGTGAAATCTTTTACACCAACGAGTATCAGAAGGAATCCGCCCTGAAGATGATTCAAGAGTTGGAAGATCAAAACATATTTCAGGATCCTATCGTAACCAAGGTTTCTGAATTGGATGCTTTTTATCCTGCTGAAGACGAGCATCACAATTATTACAATGAACATCGTTCACAACCCTATTGTTCTTTTGTGATCGATCCCAAGATTAAGAAATTAAATGATTATTTTTCCAATCAATTGAAAACAAGCTAATGTCATACTACAAATTTTTTGAGGAATACAACCAAGAAGCTACCCATGATATTCAGGAGCACTATTCCAAAATGCTAGACCGAATAGGTGAGGACATTCACCGAGAAGGAATAAAAGACACACCGGTACGTGCGGCAAAAGCATTACAGTTTTTGACTTCCGGCTATAACCAGGATCCCGCCAAAATACTTAAAAAGGCCATGTTTAAGGAACAGTATCATGATATGGTAATTGTAAAGGATATAGAATTGTATTCTTTGTGCGAACATCATATCCTTCCCTTTTATGGGAAAGCACATGTTGCCTATATTCCTGACGGACAAATTGTGGGTCTGAGCAAAATTCCTAGGGTAGTGGATGTGTTCTCGAGAAGATTACAAGTGCAGGAACGACTTACACATGATATTTTGGAATGTATCAATGATACATTAAAACCCAAAGGGGTTGCTGTGGTTATCGAAGCGGCCCATATGTGCATGATGATGCGCGGAGTTCAAAAGCAGAACAGTGTGACTACAACCTCAGGATTTCGAGGACAATTCGAAAAAATTGAAACGCGCAATGAGTTTTTGAAACTCATCGATGCCAACCTGTCATAATTTTGGAACACTTATTGCGTTGTATACGATAACGACACAGACAATACATGAAAAAGAACAAATTTAAATTATTGCGAAATGGGATCTTTTATGATCTTGTAGGGATGTCTACAATGCTTATTCCTGGCATCGGACCCTTTCTAGATCTGTTGTGGGCCCCTTTTGCTGCCAAAAAGATGAGCGATATGTATGAAGGTACTTCCGGTAAGGTAGCTGCATTCATCGTATTTATGGAGGAAATCCTACCCTTGGATTTCATTCCAACCTTTACCCTGATGTGGTTGTACACCTTTGTTTTTTCTTCGGAAAAGAAACAGCAGGTACCCCAACCCATTGAGGTGAGAGTAAATGATTAAAAAAAAGCCCCGTCAAGGGGCTTTTTCTTTAAAGTTCTAAATTCAGATTTACATTTAAGCTTCTGCCCATATTGGCAATACCATCTCCTTTCAAGCGGGAAAGATGGTCGATGTAGTTCTCATCCAAGGCATTCGTCATGTTAATGCCCCATGTTAGTTCCGTCTTACCAAAAGCAACACTACTTCCCAAACCAAGACTTAACAAGGCATAACCTTGCGTAGTGGTTTCAAAAGTACTTGGATTGTCTTGATCAAAAACATTTCGCAATGTAATAAAGCCATTGGGGTTTTTCAGCACTCCCCATTTCGACCACTCAAATCGTAGGGTGTTCGTCCAGGTATTGGCTGGAATCAAAGGCAAGTAGCCACCATCCTTCAGCTTCCCAGTAACCGTTTCAAAACTGCTTTCCCAGTGTAACCAATCCCATGGGTGGGGATGCCAGTGGAATCCAACCTCACCCCCATAAAGTCGGGAATCGAACTGCTCGTAAACAAAAACAGCCTCTCCTTCCAAAATGTCTCCGGTAGGGCGAATAAAGATATAATCGGCAATACCATTGTAAAACCCATTGACATAAAACTCAAGGTGCTCACTACGATATTCCAAAACCATATCGGTTTGAAGGTTTTGTTCGTTGTTCAAATCTGGATTTCCGATTTCGTAGCGATTGGTGCCTTCATGAATCCCGTTAGATGCTAGTTCAGAAAGGTTTGGTGCCCTAAAGCCGCTGGCAATGTTTAAACGGATTGTCCATTTCTTTGCCAAGTCATATTTCGCCCCAAGTGCTGCATTGAAACTACTGAACGATCGGTCAATGGCTGGCATGTATTCCAACTCTTCAGGGTCGCCATGAGCAGTAGTTGTGATGTTTCTCATATCGTAACGAAGTCCTCCTTGGAATCCCCATCTTTCTAGATGATAATGGGTGGTAGCAAAAATCCCAAAATCTACCTTGTCTGCATCGGGAATCAATAGTTCTTCACCCTCATTCCTATTGGTTTGAAACATTCCTTGAATCCCAATAATGGTTTCAAAAGATTTCATTTTTGGCAAGTGGTATTGAACATTGTAGTTAAATGTGGACAGTTTCATGTGAAGTTCTGCCTCATCAAATGACTCCTCAAACTCCTTACGGTCATTGAACAAATACCCAAGCTTGATATCCAAACTAGAATTATCGAAGAACACCGCATTTTCCCAGCTCAGAATATGGTTATTCAATTCCTGAAAGGGAAGAAGGGGAGAGCGATCGGTAGGAGGTGTGTAGATCTCTTCTGGAATTCCTATTTCAGAAGAATTCAGGTTATATCTCAGGGTCGATTTCCAACGTTCCCTTTGATATTGTACTCCCGTCTTAAAATCATATTCATTCGATCGTGAATTGGTTACATCCATTCCTTCTCCAGTGGTATAGTCTGCAAAGGAATTTCGAGTACCTCGCGCCAGAAACTTGAAGTGTTCACCGGAAGATTTTACAGCGCCACTCGCTTGAAACCCATTTCCATTGGAATAATATCCACTATTTAAAAGAACATCGGTGGTTCCTGAGAGGGCAAAACTCTCGGGATTTAAATATAATACTCCTCCTAGAGCATCGCTACCATAAAGCAAAGTGGCTGGCCCTTTTATAACCTCCACACTTCCAATCCCGGCTCCGTTAATGCCCAATCCGTGCTCCTCCCCAAATTGTTGATTTTCCAATCGAACACCTTGAGCATAGGTCAACACTCTGTTGGAGCTAAGTCCGCGTATGACAGGTTTACCGATAGCATTTCCGGTACTTATCGTGGAAACACCGGCTATAGCACTGATCCCTTGCGAAAGATTTACAGCACCATTCTTTTGTAATTCATTTACCGAAATGCGTTCCACCTTCATCACATTTTCGCTCTGTAGCTTATGGAATGGAGTGGATACGATAACCTCTTCCATTTCGACCACACTAGGTCGTAATTGAAAGTAGATAGTGGCTTCAGTGGTTCCGGTGAATTCTACTTTTTGTGATTGGGATTCGTATCCCAAAGAAGTGGCAACAATGGTATAGGTTCCATTAGGAATGTTTTTAATGATGAAATTACCATCGAGATCACTCATCGTCCCTTTTTCGAGCTGGGGAAGATAAACAGCAGCATCAATGGGATTGCCATTTTCATCTTTGATGGTTCCCTGCACACTATTTTGTGCAAATAGTAAAATAGGTAAAAGCACCGCAAATAGCAGTGATAGTGTATTTTTCATGTTTTTTGATTTTAATTAATGATGACTTCCAAAAAATCAAGAAAACATTGGGGGTCCTCTCAAGGCGAAACCTAAAGGCGTAGGCTCGATATGCGGTAAGTAAACTTCTTTTTCTACGGAATGGATTTCAGTAGAATTGAAAAATTGAATGGGGGCGAAAAGTGGATAGTTGAAAGAAGAGTAGTGAAAGTCATACACACTACAATCCAATTCCTTTTCATGGAAATGAATTTTTGCTTCTTGACAACCTTCATGCTTATGCGATTCGAATACGTGCTCGAACTGTAATAGGGAAGGGAAGAGGAAAAGCGTTAGTAATCCCCAGGAGATCCAAATACGCATTTGATATAACTCTTTTCTCATTCCTATTCTAAAAAACGGAATCCTAACCGCACTAAAATTCGTTTTACAAAATTCCAAAAGAAATCGAATTCTCCAAACAGCCAGCCGAAAAAAACCAGCAGAAATTGGTACAATATGAGCGTGCCGAAAATATAGACAACGTTAAACCACCAAAGATTCAATTCCTTTATTGCGGGAACCGATTTCAGTAAGGGCCCAGTTATTTTAGCAGCTGTGCTTCCCGTAATGGCAAATACCAAAAAGATGACAGTAAATTGCCAATTATCTTTAACCTTCCAGCGTTTTTTAAGTTTTTCGAACATTTAAAGTCGCGATCCAGGGAATCTTTGGTTGTACCTACGCTGAAAATATTTTAGATAATTGTATAGCAGATAGTTGACTTCGTACCCGTAATCGATACCAAATTCATAATCGATTTGTTGCACATAGAGATTGGGGTCGAATTGCTGTGGGTTCATCACCCTTCTATTATATTCCATCACCCACATTTGATTACGAGCTTCCAAAAATTGCTGACCATAAAACCCTCTAGGTTGCTGGGTAGCCAACCAATTGTAAAAACCGGGTTCTATGATGGTGATTTCGTATTCCAGGCTATCGTTTTTGATATGAATGGTATCTGCCTCTTTCGCCATGGCTGATTGGGTTGCAGATTGGTAGGAATCACAACTGGCAAAAGTTAAAATCAGGGCAAATATGATAAATACGTATTTCATAGCCTTCGTAATGTTACAAAGTTACAAAAACCCGAAACTGGAACCATTCCTTTAACGCTGTTTAACAAAAAGGCCCTGCAGTGCAGGGCCTTTGTTATTTAGTATAGGGTACTGATTATTTTCCTCCGAATAAACCACCGAGTACATCACCCAATCCACCACTCTTTTTATTGCTTCCACCAAGAAACATTCCAGCGACGTCATCGATGATGCTTCCGTCATTGTTCCCATCCAACAAGGCTTCAATCATATTTTGTTGATTTCCTTGCCCTCCCATAAGGTTGCCCAACAATCCACCTAAATCATTTGTCGACTGCACTTTTTGCTGTTGTTTCTGCTTTCCTAAGTATCCCAAAACAATCGGAGCGATTACTTGAAGTATTTGTAGGATGTTGGAGGAGTCCATTCCTGATTTTTTGGATATAGCATTCAAAACATTGTCCTGAGAGCCTCCTAAGATATGACCAAGTATTCCTAGCCCATCTTCTTTCTGATCTTGAGAAACACCTCCTTCGAAGAATCCCCCTAGATTATCCAGAATGCTTCCATCATGCTTGCTTTCCAGAGCATTCATCAATCCCGATGCACCCTCATTGGAACTTGCGTTTCTCTTCATGGCTCCCATTAAGAGGGGCAGTGCCATGGTAATTACCTCTGATGTTTGATCTTTGGATTGTCCGGTTTCACGGCTTACTCCGGAAATCATTTGTTTTCCGATATCGCTATTCAATAGCTCTAATAAATTATCCATCAACGTATTGTTTTTGTTTCCTTTAAAGGTACTTTTTTTTAGGAAATTAGCCTTTCAAAAGGGATGCTATTTGACTGGCCAATTCTGTCCCGATTCTGTCTTGGGCTTCCTCTGTGGCAGCTCCAATGTGGGGACTTAGCGAAATATGGTCGTTCATCAAGATCTTGATGGCTGGGGTGGGTTCATTTTCAAAAACGTCCAATGCAGCAAAAGCCAGTTTTCCACTTTCCAAAGCGTCTACCAGTGCCACTTCATCAACCACTCCTCCACGAGCTGCATTTACTAAAGCAGCCCCGGTTTTCATACTTTCTAGTTCTTTTTTACCAATAACATATTCTTTTTGAGCAGGAACATGCAACGAGATAAAATCACTTTCTTTTAAAACGGATTCCAATGATTGACTCTTAAAATCGAAGGACAGTGCACGACCATCGAAAAAGTCGAGTGTAACCGAAGCTTCTGGAACATAGCTGTCATTATAAATAACTTTCATTCCGCAGCCAATGGCAACCTTCGCCACTTCACGTCCAATACGTCCAAATCCGATTACGCCCATGGTTTTGCCACGTAGTTCTTTTCCTTTGGCAAACGCTTTTTTCAGAGCACCAAACTGACTATCACCATCTAAAGGCATGTGTCGGTTAGCTTGGTGTAAAAAGCGTACACCACCATAGAGGTGAGCGAAAACCAATTCGGCAACAGAGGCAGAGGAGGCAGCTGGCGTATTGATTACATGAAGTCCTTTGCTGCGCGCATATTCCACATCGATATTATCCATACCCACACCACCGCGCCCAATAAGTTTTAGGCTTGGGCAGGCATCGATAAGATCTTTGCGAACTTTTGTGGCAGAACGCACCAATAGAGCATCCACGTTATTGGTATTTATATAATTCTCTAATTGCTCTTGAGCAACTTTCGTTGTTATTACTTCAAATCCTTCGGCTTCCAAAGCGTCGATACCACTTTGGGAAATGCCGTCGTTTGCTAATACTTTCATGTTATTATGATTTTCTTTCAAATTCTTGCATCACATCGACCAATACCTGCACGCTTTCAATAGGCATGGCATTGTAGATACTAGCACGATAGCCGCCCACACTTCGGTGACCATTGAGTCCGCTGATACCTGCCTCTTTCCATAGGGCATCGAAGCGAGCGCTGTCTGCACCTTCGGCCATATTAAAGGTGACGTTCATTTTAGACCGGTCTTCCTTGTTGGCAAATCCAACAAATAAAGGGTTGCGATCTACCTCTTCGTAGAGCAGGGCAGCCTTCTTGTTATTCATGTCTTCAATAACAGCGATTCCACCAATACCCTTCAGCCATTCCAAAGTGAGCATGGAAACATATACGGCAAAAACCGGTGGGGTATTGAACATACTTTCCTTTTCAGCATGCACTCGATAATCCAACATGGAAGGGATCGAACGTGAGACCTTTCCTAAAATGTCTTCTTTAACTACTACCAATGTGGCCCCGGCAGGTCCTAGATTTTTCTGAGCCCCAGCATAGATCAATCCAAACCGTGAGAAATCGATTGAACGGGAAAACAGGTCGCTGCTCATATCACAAACCAATGGCGCGTTGGTTTTCGGGAATTCCGTAAACTGTGTGCCAAAAATGGTATTGTTACTCGTACAATGCAGATAATCCAACCCTTCAGGAACTTGGAAACCCTTCGGAATATAGTTGAAATTCTTATCCTTGGACGAGGCTACTTCTACCACCTCACCAAAAAGTTTGGCTTCTTTGATAGCCTTGGAAGACCAGGTACCCGTATTCAGATAACCGGCTTTGGTTTCCAGAAGGTTGTAGGCGGCCATAAGGAATTGTAAACTTGCCCCTCCTTGAAGGTAAAGGGCTTTATATCCCTTATTTTGAAGTCCCATTAATTCTAAGGCCAAATCTTGGGCCTTTTCCATTACAGCAATGAATTCTTTACTTCTATGGGAGATTTCCAAAATAGATAAATCCATACCGTCGAAATTAACGGCAGCTTCAGAGGCCTTTTTCATTACTTCGGGTCGAAGAATGCTCGGACCTGCGCTAAAATTGTGCTTTTTCATGGGTGTTTTATTTCCACTACAAAGATGTGAAATCCTACACCATTTAAGGTTAAATTACCGACAAATTATCAAGAGAATTTCAACAAATACACTGGGATTTCGAACGAAAACCTTTTCGATTTTGTGTGACGTTACAGCTGGCTCAAAAATGCCAAAGTATCGATGCCATCGGCATATTGAAAAAGGGTGGGTGTTTGCGCTGTTCCAAACGGAATTTCTCCTTGAATACCTGAATTTCCAACGACACATTGAATGCTTTCTGCCTGGTGGTTCAATTGCTTTTGAAGCAGGGGTAAAGACTCATAATATTCATAGAACACGACAGCGATTGGGGAAGAATAATTGGTGTCTTCTTTGAGGAGCATAAATTCATTGTCCAACAAAGAAACATCACTCATCAAATACACTGCCTTGTTGTAGTCGTAATTGTTGATGTACTTATCGTTGTTGATTAATTCTTTCCAATGAAACATCGCTTTGAAGAAGTTAGCAAAATCATAGTCCTTTGGTACGAATAATTTCGACACATTCCTGCATCCCAAACCGAAATAGCGAAAAATATCGTTTGCCAATCCAAGCAAGTCTTCTTCCGATTCATCACCTGAAAGTACGGCGACACCATTTCGGTTTTTTCGAATGATATTGGGAAATTTACCAAAATAATGTTCGAAATATCGGGCCGTATTATTGCTTCCTGTTGCGATTACAGCATCGAAACCTTGTAACTGTCCTTTTGGGAATTCAATAAATCGTGCAAACGAAGGTTCCAACTCAATGAGTTTTTCGGCCAAATGGGGAAGAAGAATGGTGTCATTGGAGGAAAGCTTTGCCACTATTTTGTGGCCCGAAAGGAGAACGGAAAGAAAGTCATGGAACCCCACCAAAGGAATATTCCCGGCCATTACCACAGCGACTTTTTTTGGCGTTTCTGGGTGTAATGTATAAGAAGCTGCCCATTCTTTTAATGTAGTCTCCTTTAGAAGCTGGCTCCATGTGGATAGGGCATGGAATAGATTATCGTTAGAAAACCAGCCATTATGATGTTTGGCGCGTTCCAATAATTCGTGGTTCCCAATTTCTTGAGACAAACCTTCCATATAGGAGCCAAGTTCAGAAAAGGCACGTATTCTGTCGTCTATTTGCATGCTTTTTTTGGAGTTGCCCAACCTAGGCATTAAATTTGCGCAAAGTTAGAAAAAGAAATGCTATGGCAATTATAATCACCGATGAATGTATTAACTGTGGGGCATGTGAACCCGAGTGCCCAAATAACGCAATTTATGAAGCATCAGACGATTGGCGTTATTCAGATGGAACGAATTTGAAAGGGCGTGTTGTTTTACCAAATGGACGTGAGGCAGATGCCGATGAAACCCAGGAGCCTATTAGTGATGAATACTATTACATTGTACCGGATAAGTGCACCGAATGTAAGGGATTCCACGATGAGCCTCAATGTGCTGCGGTTTGTCCCGTTGACTGCTGTGTTCCGGATGAAGATCACGAAGAAACAGAAGAGGAATTGTTGGCAAAACAACGCTTCATGCACGAATAAGTAAAGCCCCAAAAAGGGGCTTTTTTAATGCTTGGAATCATTGATTTCTATCCAATGGCCATCCGGATCTTGTATGTATACCTGTTGTATGCTATCAGGACGTAGGGCAATTTGGCTTGGATTGCCTACCCAATCTCGATAAGGAATCCCTTTTTCTTTTAAATGCTTTACGAAGGCATCTAAATCATCTACATACAAGGCAAGGTGGGAAGCAATGTCAGATTGTACTTTAAGGTCCGTCATTTGAATGAGGTGAAGCTGATAAGGATCTCCTAAGGAAAACCAACGTATGATTGGATTTTCGTACGGCACCTTTATTTCTTCAAGTAGCAGGATTTCACGGTAAAATTCTGCGCTTTGGTTAAGATCGGACACCCTGAGTGCGGTATGGTCGTATGCGACTTTAAAATCTTGTGCAGGACTCGATAAGGAGATACCGACCAAGCAGAATAGGTAAAAGATTTTTTTCATAAGTGTATAAAAAAACCCCCTTGGTTAGAGGGGGCAGATATATGAAAATTTGACTAGTTAGTTATCTCGTCTCAATTTTTCTTCTCGAGCCTTTTGCTGCTCTGGAGTAAGCGCTTTCTTTTTTCTTTCAGCCGCTTGTTTTTTTCTTTCAGCAGTATTGGTTACTGTTTTTACTTCACCCGAGTTATTGGATGCTTTTGCAGTAGTTTGTTTCGCTTTACGAGCTTCCATTTGTTTTTGTCTGTAGGCCTCATAATTTGCGCGGTCGCTAGTCTTCACTTCCTGAGCATCCTCGTTGCTTTGATTGGTGGCAGCAGGAGCTGGAGCCTCTTTCTTCACTTGCTGAGTCTTAGCGGCAGCATCGGCATCTGCATTTTGAGCTTGAGCAACAACAGCAGTTAAAGCTATAGCGCAAAAGGTGGTAATGATTTTTTTCATAGGATAGAATTTAATTTGATTTGTAGTTCTTGACTCTCAAAAATAATAATTTAATTGTCATATACTACAATATTCGAAATTTATTTTAACTGTCCTTTTTTAGCTTAGACATGCCTTTGGGACGGTGTTCCAATTTTTTTCGATTCTCTTCCAGAAGTCGTTGTCTTTCCAATCGTTGCTCTTCCAGTAATCGCTTTTGTTCTTCGGCTTTTGCTTTCTGAGCTTCAATGGCTGCTTTTAATTCTGCTTCCCGTTTTTCTTTCAAAGCACGTTTTTGAGCTTCATTTTCAGCATCAATAGTGACCTCGTCACTCACCACCTTGCGGGCCTCATCAACATTTACTGCTTCCCCAGAATTCTGATTTACCTCATTGGTGCCTTCAACCACTACTTTTCCTTTTTCCTTTTTAACATCTGCTACTTCTTTGGTAACAACTTGACTGCCTTGTTTGGTAACCACTTTTTTCACTGTGGTTTCTTTTTTTACGGTTTTATTTTCCTGAGCCATTAACGGTATAAAGAATAGGCCCATTACTACCATAAGTACTGTTTTTAATTTCATAATCATTTAGTTTTAGTATTATCACTAAGGTACTACTTTTTTATAAAGGTTGGAAAAATACTTTGGGATACCACATTATTGGCCATTTATAATGATATATTTGCATCCCGAAAATCAAAAATGTACTCATGAAAGCTGGAATTGTCG
>CAZOSF010000031.1:19921-26398 GCA_964582415.1 uncultured Alteromonas sp. | reverse complement strand
AACAAGGATATCCACTGTCACAACATCATAACAAGTAGTATCCAATAAATTTTCTAATCGAATAAAAATAGTCGCGCCAGGTACAGCCACAGAATATGGAACAGGCAGCGGGTTGATATCAGCATCGGCATCGGCTTGGCTAATATGATAGGTGATATTGTATCCTGTTGCCGGCTCGCCATCCAAAACGAAGGTGTTAAATTCAAATGGCAGGTCGATGGATTCTTCTCCTGTTTGGTCTTGGTCACAGACTTCGAAAGGCGAGGGAACAGCTCCCGCAATGGCACGAGGGAAAAATAACTCAAATTCCTCCACATCATTACAATCACCTAGCTGGCTCGTAATTCGCACATAAATGGTTTGAGGGAACGGCAGCACGATGGGATATGCGGTAGGAGTTAAAATTGGATTCGTACCCGCTTCTGCATCTGCAAGTGTTTCATAATAGGTAATGGTAAACTCTACTGGATCTTGTCCGCCCAACACGATAGGATCATTTATTGTAAGGTCGAATAACCCAGGGTTTACCCCGTCATTACACTGATATAAATCGATGGGCTGATTCGCAACTGGTTGCGGGTTAAAATGCACATCAATTTGATCGGTTACGAAACAAATTCCTTCGAACCCTTCCACGGTGTACGTTCCGTCTGATGTGACAATCAATGTGGAATTTGTAGCTCCCGGAATCGGTACACCATTCAAAAACCATTGCCAAGTAAAGTTTGGATTGGCGATACCAGTGTCCAATAATTCGGGGGTGCCGATACACGCTTCAATATCAGGCCCTATGTCCAAACCACCTTGAGTAAGGTCGATGGTGATGGTAAAGGTGTTGTTTTCTTCATTGGTTTCGGATACGATTCCCGTTCCGTCACCAATATCATCTACCACTGCTACCAAATCGAAGATAACGGGAGTTCCAACGGGGATATCCAGAATAATGGATCCAGGCTCTGATCCGCCAATGGGTATTTCATTAATGGTAGCAGATTGTCCCGCCAAAACACCATTGGCGTAAAAGGCAATTGGAGTTCCAGCTGGCAGTGGAGCAGTACTATTGAGATTGTACACCGTGTAATCCACATTCATATTGTTGTTGTTCTCACAAATAACACCTGTTCCGTCAATGGTGATTGTTGCATCCGGAATTTCGGAGTTTACACTGGTAATAAGGTTATTTACCATTACAAAGTCCTGACTGGAAGTAAGGCTTATCAGAATGCTTGTATCTCCTGGCTGAACAATATTTTCTAGATCGTAATAATCTAAATCCATGTTGTAAAACGTATTGGAACCAGTATAACTATTGGTGCCATTGAAACAATTATCTCCTGGGTTTAACGGAGGGTTATCAATGAGAATTCCATTGATGAGGAGGGTTTCGTTATTAGCGATGGTTGCATCCCCTTCCCATGCTAAAAAACCGATTTTCGCAAGATCGTCTGTAGCGACCTCAATATTCGTGAGGGTAATATCCAACGACGGGTTATTAGCAGAAACATATTCCAGACCATCGAATAAACTGATTTGATTTAGGGTTAGTGAAGGATCTTCGTAAATAATATAGATTGCCCATCCCCCAAAATCGGTACCATTATTACACGCACCTGTGGCGGCTAAATCAATATCCAGATCCGAAAAAGTATATGTGCCGTTTCCTCCTGCCGCGATGATAGGTGTTACATCTGCATAAGCGGAGAAGTAATTAATCCCGGTACCGGCCGTCAAATGGAAATTCCTAGTGGCGTTTACAGGTATACCGTTCAACGATACGTTATAATCACCACCAACATTATCGGGCCAAGGAGCTGCCCAATAAAGATGCGCCGACAGGAAAGTCTCTGTTGGCCCCAAAGTCAAAGTAGCACTCGTAGAAGGCTCCAGAAAACAAGGGTTTGGCGATGCATTATGCGTATTTCCTATAGCTGTAAAGTCGTATTGCCCATTGAACTGTTCGAACAAGGTAACGGGCTGTGCCATTGCAGCTATCGGCAAAAGTAGTAGAATGAGGAAATAAATCTTTTTCATAACTGGTTAGATAAAGCTTGAAAATTAGGAAAATTTTATGAAAATGCGGGAATAATTACCGCCAAAAACGGCCTTCCATTTTTTATTGCGTCGCCGATATGCGTATCTTTGCAATTCGCTCATAGTAAGAATGATTATAATCTATGGATTTAGAAAAACAATTAAGGGAAATAGAGGCCATGGGGAACGAGCACATTGGTACTTCTTCAGACACACCTCTTCGTCCTGATGCTTTCGAGAAAAGCGATATAGAAAAAATTGCGCTCATCAAAAAGGATGTTGAACGTATTTTGGAAACTCTTGGAATGGATCTTACCGACGACAGCCTAAAGGGCACACCCAACCGCGTAGCCAAAATGTTTGTGCAAGAAATATTTGCCGGACTTCATCCCGACAGAAAACCGAAGGCGTCAACCTTTGAGAACAAATATAAATACGGGGAAATGTTGGTTGAAAAAAACATCACCCTTTACTCTACCTGCGAACACCACTTGCTTCCTATCGTTGGAAAGGCACACATCGCCTATATTTCCAACGGCACGGTGGTAGGTCTATCGAAAATGAATCGTGTGGTGGATTATTATGCTAAACGACCACAGGTGCAGGAACGACTTACCATTCAAATAGTAAAGGAGCTTCAGGAAATCTTAGGAACTCAGGATGTTGCCTGTGTTATAGACGCGAAGCATTTATGCGTCAATTCACGAGGTATTCGGGACATCGACAGCAGTACGGTAACCAGCGAATTTGGTGGAAAATTCAAAGATCCCCAGGTACGGCGGGAATTTTTGGATTATATCAAATTGGAAACTGAATTTTAATTCATTTAGATAGTATTTAATGAAACTTTACGAGCAACAGGAATTATACATTTACAATTCCCTATCGAAAGAAAAAGAAATATTTCAACCTGTAAATGAAGGTGCAGTTGGTATGTACGTTTGCGGGCCTACTGTATACAGCAATGTACACTTAGGGAATTGCCGCACTTTTCTGTCGTTCGATTTGGTGTTTCGTTATCTCAAACATTTGGGGTATAAGGTTCGTTATGTTCGGAATATCACAGATGCAGGGCATTTGGAAAATGATGCTGATGAGGGGGAGGACCGCATTGCAAAAAAAGCCCGAATTGAGTCGATTGAACCCATGGAGATAGTTCAGAGATATACTGTTGATTTTCATAATGTTATGAATGCGTTTAACGCACTTCCTCCGAGTATAGAACCCACGGCCACAGGACACATTATTGAGCAAATTCAAATTGTTCAGAAAATTCTAGACAAAGGCTATGCTTATGAAAGGAATGGCTCTGTTTATTTCGATGTTCTAAAGTTCAATGAAGACCATGATTATGGTAAACTCAGTGGCCGTCAGCTGGAGGACATGATTGCGAATACCCGGGAATTAGCAGCGCAAAGCGACAAAAAAAACCCTCAAGATTTTGCCCTCTGGAAAAAGGCGGAGCCCGAGCATATTATGCGCTGGCCTTCTCCTTGGAGTGACGGATTTCCGGGATGGCATCTGGAATGTACTGCGATGAGCACTAAATATTTGGGAGAAAATTTTGATATCCATGGTGGTGGAATGGATTTGAAGTTCCCGCACCATGAATGTGAAATAGCACAAGCGGAAGCCAGCAATAATCAAAGTCCGGTGAACTATTGGATGCATGCCAATATGCTTACCTTGAATGGAAAGAAAATGGCGAAATCGACTGGGAATAACATCTTACCCAATGAATTGTTTACAGGGGAAAATGATATTCTTTCGAAGCCTTTTCCTGCTGTAGTTGCCAAATTCTTTATGTACCAAGCCCATTACCGCAGCATCCTTGACTTTTCAAATGATGCATTGGAAGCTTCAGAAAAAGGCTTCAATCGCTTGATGGAAGGGTATCGCAGTTTAAGCAGTCTTTCTGCCTCCAAATCCAGCGATTTTGATATAGCCGGGTGGCGCCAGTCTTGCTATGATGCAATGAACGATGATTTCAACAGCCCAATTTTGATCGCTCAACTTTTCGAAGTAACAAAATGGATCAATGCTGCAAAGGAAGGAAATGCGCAGTTGACTCAAGAGGATATTATGGTCATTCAAAAAACCATGTACGATTTCTTATTCGAAGTGCTGGGATTGGTGGACATTACCATGCAGCAGGGTGATGACGGAAATAAATTGGCCGAAACCATCGAACTCTTGATTGAAATTCGAAATCAGGCGAGAGCGAATAAGGATTTTGCAACCAGCGATCAAATTCGCGATCAGTTACTTTCCGTGGGCATTCAACTAAAGGACGGTAAAGAGGGAACCACGTATTCCATTAATTAGCATTCGGTTGTGAGACAGATTTTGATAGCCCCTTTTATATTCCTTATCAGAGTCTATCAAAAACTGATTTCCCCTATTTTCCCCTCTACCTGTCGCTATACCCCCACCTGTTCTCATTATGCGGTAGAGGCCTTGAAAGTTCATGGTCTATGTAAAGGGGGCTGGTTGGCGATAAAGCGCATTGGCAGTTGCCATCCTTGGGGTGGACAAGGGTATGACCCGGTTCCTCCATCTGAAAAAAATGTAAAGAAATAATTAACACGAAACTCCATGGGGTTTTCTATCTTTACCCAAACGAAACCTATTTTCATGCATTTTCTGAGCTTTACTTGGAGTCCACCGGAAGGACTCGACCTCGGTTTCTACACCATTCCTTTCTATAGTCTAATGTTTGTAATTGCCTTTGCGTTAGGGTGGGTCATCATGAAGAAAATATACGTTCGGGAAGGGGTCTCCATAGAGAAGCTGGACAGCTTATTCATCTATATGGTGCTGGCGATTTTAATCGGAGCACGATTGGGTCACGTTATTTTTTATCAACCAGAACTATTTAAGGAAGATTTCTTTTCTGTTTTTCTCCCTTTTAAGTTTGCAGGAGGTTTCGAATTTACTGGTTTCCGAGGATTGGCAAGTCATGGTGCGGCAATTGGAATCATCATTGCCATGTTTCTTTACAATAAAAAGATCCTACATAAACATATCCTTTGGATTTTCGATCGAATTATTATTCCTGTCGCCATAGGAGGTGTTTTCGTCCGTTTTGGGAATTTTATGAATTCAGAAATCGTGGGAATCCCGACAGGAACAGATTTTGGTGTGATTTTCGCAAGCAATGGTGAAGATTTTGCCAGACATCCGGCCCAGCTCTATGAAGCGGTAGGCTATGTGGTAGTTTTTCTAATCCTGTGGTACATCTATTGGAAAACCGAAAAGCGCAAACAACTTGGGTATATCTTCGGACTTTTTCTGATTTTATTATGGACGGTCCGATTTATAGTAGAATATTATAAGGAAAGTCAGGGTGGATTTGAATCGGAACTGGGAAATATCCTCAGCACTGGACAATGGCTCAGCATTCCTTTTATCCTTGCTGGTATCTACTTGATGTATAGTTCTCCAAAAAGAATAGATAATCAATGAAAAAAATAAAAATTTCAGCCTTGGTATTGGGTCTGATGATTACATTCGCTTCCTGCAATTCAAAAAAGGAAGATAAAGTGCTTACCAAGGAAATTACTTTTACCAAGGAAGCAGAAATTGCTATAAAACGAGCCTCCAACGATTCCCTTGTTGCCCATTTAGACATTGAGATTGCGGAATCGGATTATGAAACCCAAACAGGTTTGATGTATCGCAAAGGAATGGATGACGAACAGGGGATGTTCTTTCTTTTCGACAATGAAAGCATGAAGAGCTTTTACATGAAAAACACAGAATTCCCGTTGGACATTATCTTTGTAAACAGAAATTTTGAAATCGTCAACATACACCAAAACACGGTTCCATTTAGCAAGACCTCACTTTCTTCGGGAGCTCCTGCCAAGTATGTCCTAGAAGTGAACGCAGGATTGACGGACAGATGGAAATTGGAACCAGGTGATAAAATTATATTTGAGCGCTTGAAATAAGGATTAGGTTTAAGCAATCAAAAAAAATCCCGCCGTAATGGCGGGATTTTTAATTTATAGAACTACTAATACAAGGAATTTATTCCGTTTCCTCTTCTTCTTTCTTATCACTCAAATCGATTCCTCTCTTTTTCACAGTATCAAAGAATACTGGAGTTGCGATGAACAAGGAAGAGTATGTACCTACTACGATACCCACCATTAAGGCAAAAATCAACCCTCTCAAAGACGGTGCCCCAAGTATGAAAATGGTAAGGAGTACAATCAAAGTGGTTAATGAGGTGTTCAATGTACGGCTTAGGGTACTGTTCAATGCACTGTTGATAATGTTTGGCATTTTCCAAGTAGTGTGTTCATTGAAGTACTCACGAATTCGGTCGAAAACAACCACCGTATCGTTCAAGGAATAACCAATTACCGTCAAAATCGCAGCGATAAATGATTGGTCGATTTCCATATTAAAGGGCATGAACTTGTATGTTAAGGAGAATAC
>CAZOSF010000031.1:0-19821 GCA_964582415.1 uncultured Alteromonas sp. | reverse complement strand
GTAGAAATTTTCAACTGATTGTTTCCACCATAGGTCTTAGCTTCCGCACTTTCGAAGGCAGCAATCAGGTCATTCTGAATTTCTATGGCATTTACATCACGGTCGAAACGTACGGTATAGGTACGACCTCCCACAAAGTCGATTCCTTGGTTTAGTCCGTTGGTAAACAATGACCCCAAACTGATAGCCAATAGGATACCAGAAAAGATATAAGCTACCTTGCGTTTCCCTAGGAAATCGATATTCACATTTTTGAACCAATTTCTGGTGATGTTAGTGGCACACGTAAGTGGTTTTCCGTTGTGTGTATACTTATCGATAAACAGTCTAGTAATAAAGATTGCCGTAAACAAAGAGGTACAGATACCGATTAGCAATGTGGTGGCAAATCCTTGGATAGGTCCAGTTCCGAATACCAATAGAATCAAACCAGTAAGACCGGTGGTAATGTTGGCATCTAAAATCGAAGAAAGCGCGTTGTTGAAACCATCATTGATGGCGTCCTTCTGTGACTTCCCTTTATCCAATTCCTCTCGAATCCGTTCGAAGATAAGTACGTTGGCATCCACCGACATACCAATGGTTAATACGATACCCGCAATACCAGGTAATGTCAATACCGCCCCAAGGCCTGCTAAAATCCCGAAGATAAATAGAATGTTCACCGCCAAGGCAACATCAGCGAAGGCCCCTGCCTTTCCGTAGTAGAAAATCATCCAGAGCAATACGATAATCAATGCAATAACGAAGGAGATGACCCCACTGTTGATGGCTTCATGCCCGAGTGTCGGACCTACTACTTCAGCCTGGATAATATCTGCCGAAGCTGGTAATTTACCAGCACGCAATACGTTTGCTAAATCCTGTGCTTCTGTGATGGTGAAATCTCCCGTAATCTCTGATCGACCACCGGAAATTTTTCCATTACTAACACCGGGTGCTGAATACACAATATCATCAAGCACCACCGCAATTTGGGTTTGGTTATTGAAGGCATATTCGGTCATGTCTTCCCATATCTTAGCTCCAACACCGTTCATTTGCATGGTGACAGAAACTCGTCCAGAAGGAGTATATGACTGCTGTGCATCCACAATAACACCACCACTCAATTGAGGGGTGTTATCGCGATTACCTTTAATGGCATACAAACTGGTAATCTCTTCCTCGACGGTAGTATTGTATTCTGGGATACTCCACAAGAATTTGGTAAAACGCATCTCTGGTCCTAGCAAAGCTCTTACTTGAGGCATTCTAAGATAGCTGTTGATTTCAGCTGTATCCTTAATTGCGAATGTGAAGATTCCGGGATTACTTGCGCGAACGGTTTGCAAAACTTTGGATAAAATCGGATTTGCAGTTTCCTCACTAGCATCTACCTCAACATCTTCTCCTCCCAATAATTCACTAATATCTTTATCCTCTTCTGATTGGGTGGAATCGGTCGCTACTTCCGTTTTAGACTTTGTAGCTTCCAAAATTTCCTGCACTTTGGCATCGGCATCAAAGAAGAAAGAACGAATTTGTTCTTCTTTTACCACTTCCCAGAATTCCAATTGGGCGGTACTTTGTAGCAATTTCTTAACACGTTCTACATCCTTTGCGCCAGGCAATTCAACCAAAATACGACCGGACGTTCCCAAACGCTGAAGATTCGGTTGTGTTACCCCGAATTTATCAATACGCTTACGCAATACCTCGAATGCTGAAGCGATAGACTCATCAACCTTACGACTGATTACAGGTTTCACCTGCTCATTGGTCATATCGCTTTCAATCTGTCCCTCCAGACCTTTATTGAAAAAGATATCAGGAGAAGCCAAGCGATTTTCCCCGGGTAGGGCTTCAAAAGCTTCGAAGAAAGACTCGAGGTAGGTATTCTGTGAATTCTTTTGCAATTCATCCGCATCGGCAAGTGCTTGATTAAAAGCTGGATCCTTGGTATTGTTTGCCAAACCGGCAAGGATGTCCTTAACGGATACTTGAAGAATTACATTGATACCACCTTTAAGGTCCAACCCTTTGTTCAATTCTTTATCCTTGGCGGTTCGGTAATCGATTCCCAAAAATTGGGCCTCGCCGGAAATAGAATCTAAGTATTCACTTTCTGCTCGTGAACGCTCGTCGGGTTGTGTGGCATCAAATTTACTGGTTGCATAGGCTTTCGCTTCATCTTCCACTTTATTTGCGATAAAGGTGAAGGAAAGTTGATACAAACTCACCAGCCCAAAAAGGATCGCAAATACGGTAATAAGTCCTTTGTTTTGCATTCTATCGGTATTATATGTATTTTAAAAACGTGCAAATATAGGTTTTCAAGAATGAAAAGCCAATAATTTCTTTTTAAATAATAGGAATTATCCATCGCTGAATTTCTCTTTGTTCAATCACCTAATCTTGCCATTTTTCCCAAGCGAAAAATCTATTCCTAGAGACGCTATTTTTTATTCATCAACATACCCACTTTTCTAAAAAAATTACCCTTGAAAATTACTCTTACAACTCATAATTCAAGTATGGTAAGGACTTCTGGGTGCTTCCTGAATAATTTTAAAAATTTGTCAACTTTTGCTTGTTGATAAAATCTTAGTTATTTGATTTAAAGCTAATTAACAATTTTCGTTTGACAACTTTTAATTTTTACAGGACTTTAAAAACACATAGTTTTTATATATTCACACCACTAAATGATCAATCCAATAAAAAACTAAGAAGACTATGCAGTTAGAGGCCCCCAAAAAACGTCAGAAGACCTATACCCAAGAAGAAGCATTTGAAGCCTCCTTGAATTATTTCAAGGGAGATGATTTGGCTGCAAGGGTATGGATCAACAAATACGCTCTTAAGGATTCCGAGGGAAATTTGTATGAAAAAACTCCAGACGATATGCACAGACGCATTGCAAAGGAGATTGCACGAATCGAAAAGCGTTACCCAAACCCATTGACTGAAGACCAGGTGTATGATTACATCAAGGATTTCAAGTACATCGTACCACAAGGGAGTCCTATGGCCGGTATTGGAAATCCTTTTCAAGTTGGATCACTTTCCAACTGTTTTGTGATTGGCAACAAAGGAAATAGTGATTCGTATGGAGGCGTGATGAAAATCGATCAGGAGCAAGTGCAATTGATGAAGCGTCGCGGGGGCGTTGGTCACGACCTTTCTCACATTCGTCCGAAAGGTTCACCGGTAAAAAATTCGGCACTTACCTCAACGGGAATTGTTCCTTTTATGGAACGCTATTCCAATTCTACTCGAGAAGTTGCCCAAGATGGACGAAGAGGTGCTTTGATGCTGTCCGTTTCTATCAATCATCCAGACGCAGAAGATTTTATCGATGCTAAAATGGAGCAGGGAAAAGTTACGGGTGCCAATGTATCCGTTCGAATTGATGACGGCTTTATGAAGGCGGTTCGAGACAAAGACACATATCTTCAGAAATATCCTGTTTTCAGTGAAGACCCAAAGTATAAGAAAGAAGTCGATGCGTCTAAACTTTGGAAAAAAATAGTGCATAACGCATGGAAATCGGCCGAACCTGGCATCCTGTTTTGGGATACTATCAGCCGTGAATCGGTTCCTGATTGTTATGCCGACTTAGGCTATGAAACCGTTTCTACCAACCCATGCGGTGAAATCCCTTTGTGTCCCTATGATTCTTGCCGCTTATTGGCCATCAACCTGTTTTCCTATGTAGAGAACCCTTTTACTGACAAGGCTGAATTCAATTTCGAGCTCTTTAATGAACATATTGGTGCTGCCCAACGGATTATGGATGATATAATTGATCTCGAATTGGAAAAGGTGGATGCCATCTTAGCGAAAATTGATGCGGATCCGGAAGAGGAAGAGATTAAGCGAGTGGAAAGAGAATTGTGGATGAATATTCGCACCAAGGCTCTTGAAGGACGAAGAACCGGAATTGGTATTACGGCTGAGGGAGATATGTTAGCCGCCCTGGGAATTCAGTACGGAAGCGAGAAAGGCAATGAGTTCTCTGAAATGATCCATAAGACCATTGCTGTTGAAGCCTACCGTGCATCTGTCTACACTGCCAAGGAACGTGGCCCTTTCGCCATATTTGATGCAGAACGTGAAAAGAACAATCCATTTATTCAACGCTTACGTGAGGCAGACGAAAAACTATATTTCGATATGGTGGAATATGGGCGCAGAAATATTGCCTTATTAACGATTGCCCCAACAGGAACTACCAGTTTGATGACGCAAACTACCTCTGGCATTGAACCAGTTTTCTTACCGGTATACAAACGTCGTAGAAAAGTAAACCCCAATGAAAAGAACGTTCGTATCGATTTCGTGGATGAAGTGGGAGATTCCTGGGAAGAATATGTGGTCTTCCACCACAGATTCAAGCAATGGATGGAAGTAAACGGCTATTCGACTGAAAAAAATTACAGCCAGGAAGAGTTGGATGAATTGGTACAAAAATCCCCTTATTACAAAGCAACTTCCAATGATGTAGATTGGTTGAGCAAAGTACGTATGCAAGGGGCCGTCCAAAAATGGGTAGATCATAGTATCAGCGTAACGATCAATTTGCCAAGTGATGTGAGTGAAGAATTGGTTGGGGATTTATATATGGAAGCTTGGAAAGTGGGTTGTAAAGGGGTGACCGTTTATCGTGATGGTAGTCGTAGCGGTGTATTGATCTCCACCGATGAAAAGAAAGAAGAAGATGATACCAATACCCTAACGCCTTTCCCAACAAAACGTCCTGAAGTTTTGGAAGCCGATGTTGTACGATTCCAGAATAATAAGGACAAGTGGATTGCTTTCATCGGACTTATCGATGACAAGCCTTATGAAATCTTTACAGGTTTGGCCGATGACGAAGATGGAATTCTTTTGCCAAGATGGGTAAATGATGGGTTAATCATCAAAAATAGAAATGAAGACGGCACTTCCCGTTACGACTTCCGGTATGCCAACAAACGAGGCTATAAAACAACCATCGAAGGATTATCCTATAAATTCAATCCGGAATATTGGAACTATGCCAAGTTAATCTCAAGTACGCTTCGCCAGGGAATGCCTGTAGAGAAAGTAGTAGATTTGATCAATGGGTTACATTTCAACGATGAATCCATTAATACTTGGAAGAATGGAGTGGCCCGTGCTTTGAAGCGTTATATAGCCGATGGGACTCTAGCGACAAAAGCCAAATGTGAAAACTGTGGATCTGCCCAGTTGATATATCAGGAAGGCTGCCTAACTTGTAAGGATTGTGGGTCCTCTAAATGTGGATAAATCTCACTTCTGAACATAAAAAAAGCCGCTCAATGAGCGGCTTTTTTTATCCGTTTTTTATTACGCATCCAAAAGTGCGTTTGTGTTACGAACACCGATGGCGCTTTCTTGCATATGTGCTTTTTCAGCTTCAGTAAGCTCGATGGAAACGATTTCTTCAATTCCATTACGTCCTAGAATTACGGGCACGCCGATACAAATATCATCCAAATCGTATTCCCCTTCCAAAAGTGCAGAGCAAGGGAACATCTTTTTCTGGTCACATGCAATCGCTTGTACCAAGGCTGAGACAGCCGCTCCTGGTGCATACCATGCCGAAGTTCCCAATAGTTTTGTAAGAGTTGCCCCTCCTACTTTTGTATCCTCTTTCACTTGTTCCAGACGCTCCTCGGACATGAATTTAGAAACTGGCACCGAGTTTCGGGTCGCCAAACGTGTAAGAGGCACCATTCCGGTATCGCTATGCCCACCTATTACCATGCCATCTACATCACTGATAGGAGCTCCTAGGGCCTCTGCTAATCGGTATTTAAAACGGGCACTGTCCAATGCACCACCCATACCGATAATACGATTTTTAGGGAGTCCTGTGGCTTTATGTGTTAGATACGTCATGGTATCCATAGGGTTACTCACCACAATAAGAATAGTATTGGGTGAATGCTCAATCAGATTCGTTACTACTGTTTTTACAATCCCCGCATTGATTCCGATTAATTCTTCACGGGTCATTCCAGGTTTTCTTGGGATTCCGGAGGTAATAACACAAATATCACTTCCCGCGGTTTTGGAGTAATCATTGGTTGTGCCGGTAATTTTGGTATCAAATCCATTCAAGGAAGCCGTCTGCATCAAATCCATTGCTTTCCCTTCTGCATATCCTTCTTTAATGTCCAACAATACCACCTCGCTGGCAAAATCTTTAATGGCAATGTACTCGGCACAACTCGCACCTACCGCACCTGCACCCACAACAGTAACTTTCATTATCTTAAACTATTTTAGATTAAAAATTGGTTTTAATTCTCTGTATTCTACAGCAGTGCAAAATTACTATTTTATAAACACACCTCCTACTTAAGAAAGTATTAAATCTTTAGGTTGCAATTTGACAACAGCCCAATGAATCTATCGTACGCTAAAGGCGATACCCGCCGAAATATTGCTATATTCTTGTAAGGTATAGGAAGCAAAAATCTTGAAAATGGATAGGTTCAACCGAACTCCAGCACCAAGGCGGAGACTGCTAACATTTGCATCGAATTGTAATGGATCGGAAATCGTTTCGCTAAGTTGCCCTAAATAGTTTCCATTGGCATCTTCTAAATCGTACGTGAGGGTATAATCACCATTCAATTCCAGTTTGCTACCCCCCCTTCCAAAACCTACAGAGGCGAAGAAATCTACTATTGCCAAATCCACAGAGCCAATGGCTTGAACCGACAGGGTATTCAATTTAAACACGCCCTCACCATTCACCACCTCCACATCGTCCAACGCATCTGTGTCGTCTATTTGATACGTTACTTTGGTATGGCCATAGGCCAACAGTGCACTGAGGCTAAAAGGGGAATCGTCCAATCCTGGGATGTACTGACTAATATCGTGCTGCAGACCAAGGCCAATAAGAAAATTCTTCACTTTATCATCCACTCCGATATTGGGTAAAAGACGTAATTTGAAATCCGTTTTTGTTGGTAATCCAAATCCTAGTTGTATCATGGGAGAGGGCACTCCGCTCAGTGGAAAATCTGCCCCAATACCCCCAGGCATTTCGAATTCGGCTACTTTAAAAGTACCATCCCCTACGGGTACTCTCACATCGAAAATAGTTCCATCTTCGTCATCCCCTAAAATAGTTGAAACCTTTTCAGAATCTCCGATTTGAGAAGACACAAAGTTATACTCTGATGTGCGGAACAAGAAGGTTTTATCTGCATTGGGTACCAAAGCTAGATTTGCACCAATAGTAATGTCAAATCCAAAGAGTTTATGAGTTTTACCCGTGGTGTACCACCCATCGTTCATGCTATATACAACCCCTTTTAGAGCAGGTTCAATGTATGCTTGTGTGAGCTTTTCGGCATCACCCGCTGCAAGGAGAATACTTTCCAATTCTTGTGCTTGCAAGGTTGTTTGGGCTAGAAAAAGAAGTAACAGTGCTTTGAATTTCATGGATAGAATTTTTGTTGGTTAGTTGGTTTTTTGATAAATAAAAAACCCCGCAAAACGGGGTTTTTCAATAGATTATTCTAATTAGGCATCGATATTTGCATAAACCGCATTCTTCTCGATAAATTCCCTTCGAGGAGGCACCTCATCTCCCATCAACATACTAAAGATGCGATCTGCTTCCGTACCATTTTCAATGGTCACCCGCCGCAATGTGCGGTATTCTGGATTCATGGTGGTTTCCCACAACTGTTCCGCGTTCATCTCACCAAGACCTTTGTAACGCTGAATGGTAGCGCTACCTCCAAATTCTTGGTTCAGTGAATCCCGCTCTTTGTCATTCCAAGCATAGGATTTTTTATTACCCTTTTTCACCAAATAAAGTGGTGGTGTGGCAATGTAAACATAACCTGCTTCTATTAATTCCCTCATATAGCGGAAAAAGAACGTAAGAATCAACGTGGCAATGTGGCTACCATCCACATCGGCATCACACATGATCACGATTTTGTGATAGCGTAATTTTTCCATGTTCAGGGCTTTGCTATCCTCTTCGGTTCCTATGGTTACACCAAGCGCGGTAAAGATGTTTCGAATTTCTTCATTTTCGAAAACCTTGTGCTGCATCGCCTTTTCAACATTGAGAATTTTACCTCTCAGAGGAAGAATGGCTTGGAAGTTTCGATCGCGTCCTTGCTTGGCAGTCCCACCCGCAGAATCTCCCTCCACTAGGAATACTTCGCATTTGGCCGGGTCCTGTTCAGAGCAATCGGATAGTTTTCCAGGAAGACCAGCGCCGCCCATCACGGTTTTTCGCTGTACCATTTCGCGAGCCTTCCGTGCGGCATGACGTGCTTGTGCAGCAAGAATCACTTTCTGTACAATGGTTTTTGCATCATTTGGATGTTCTTCCAAATAATTCTCCAACATTTCCGAAACTGCTTGACTCACTGCTGCAGTTACTTCCCGGTTTCCAAGTTTGGTTTTGGTCTGTCCTTCGAATTGAGGTTCTGCCACTTTTACTGAAACGATGGCCGTAAGCCCTTCACGGAAGTCATCTCCAGAAATCTCGAATTTCAATTTATCCAACATCCCTGAAGCATCTGCATACTTCTTCAAAGTACGCGTCAATCCAGCTCGAAACCCGCTGAGGTGGGTTCCACCCTCATGGGTATTGATATTGTTTACGTAGCTGTGAAGATTCTCATTGTAGGAAGTATTGTAAATCATCGCGACCTCCACAGGAATATCCATCTTTTCACCTTCCATAGAAATTACATCCGCAATCAATGGCTCCCTGTTACCATCCAAGAATCGGATGAACTCCTTCAATCCTTCCTCACTATAAAAATCTTCTTTAACGAACGCTCCTTTATCATCCGTTTCCCGGCGATCGGTCAAGGAAATCTTGATCCCTTTATTCAAAAACGCAAGCTCTCGCAATCTACTCGCAAGTGTGTCGTAATTGTATTCCAGGGTTTGCTTAAAGATTTCATAGTCTGGCTTAAAGGTAACCATGGTACCTCGATCGGTGGTTTCCCCAACCGTCTTAACAGGATACATGGATTTCCCTCTTTCGTATTCTTGTTCCCAAACTTTTCCATCTCGATATACGGTTGCCTTAAGGTGTTCTGAAAGTGCGTTCACACAACTTACCCCAACACCGTGAAGCCCTCCGGAAACTTTATAGGAATCTTTATCAAATTTACCTCCAGCTCCAATCTTGGTCATTACCACTTCTAGGGCAGACACTCCTTCCTTTTTATGGATATCCACGGGGATACCACGACCATTATCTTTAACGGAAATCGAATTATCCTCATTGATGACCACATCGATGGTATCGCAGTATCCTGCCATAGCCTCATCGATGGAGTTATCGACTACTTCATATACCAAATGATGCAGCCCGCGAACACCCACGTCACCGATATACATAGATGGACGCATTCTAACGTGCTCCATTCCTTCCAGCGCCTGAATATTATCGGCACCATAATTCGCCTTTTTCTTTTCTTCACTCATATGAAAATAGGTTGTTTACAAGTATTAATTGGCTAACGAACAAATATAACCAAATCCCCAATGAATTTAAGGGTTTCCAACGTTTGGAAACCTTAAGTTATCAACAAAATTTGTGAAAAAAAGAGGGGATTTCATACATTTTCATTCAACTTTTATTTTTCGGGCGAAAATGGAAAATTTCCATTGCCAAACACCAAGCATTGGCTTTCAAAAATTTATAGTACTTTTAGAGTCCAATTGTCTTATTTAATTTAAAAAATCTGTTATGAAAAAATACCTTTTGTTTTTTGCATTTGCGCTTGCCTTAACCTTTGCTGGACAACAAAAATCCTACGCCCAGGAATTTCCTAAAATGGATGTTAGTCCGATGGACGTAGCGTCCTACCCAAGCGACTATAAAAACTCGTTGAAGGAAATTAAGATTGTTTATAGCCGTCCTCAACTGAAAGGACGGGATCTAGGCAAACTTGCTCCCAACGGAAAAGTTTGGCGTACTGGAGCCAATGAAGCTTGTGAACTTACCCTTTACAAAGACATGAAATTGGGAGATACCTCAGTAAAGGCGGGTACATATACCTTTTACACAGTTCCTGGTGAAAAAGAATGGACGGCCATTATCTCTTCTGATTTGAACGTTTGGGGGGCCTATTTTTACAATCAAGATAATGATGTAGCTCGTATTACAGTGCCTGTTCAAACCTCAGAAGATGCTTTGGAAGCATTCTCCATTACCTTTGAAGGCACCGATGATGGCGTAGATATGCACCTAGGATGGGGGAATGTTCGCATTGCCGTTCCATTTACGAAAATGTAACCTACCTGATATAAAATGACAAAGCCGGACATGTTTCGGCTTTTTTTATGGGATATTCAGATATTTATGGGTTTGTAGGGAAACAATCCATTTAGGATGCTGCATCACAAAATCAACGATAAGCGGCACCACTTCTTCCCTTCTACTCCATTCCGGCTGAAGATATAGCTTACATTCAGGGCCCACCTTTACAGCCTGTTCTTCGGCAAATCGAAAATCATCTTTGTTATAAACAATCACTTTCAGTTCGTGGGCTTTCTTATAAATCGCTTCTTGAGGCAATTTCCGTTTTTTGGGAGATAAACAAATCCAATCCCAAATTCCCGTGAGTGGATATGCCCCTGAAGTTTCAATATGCGTAGCCAATCCTTGCTCCTTAAGTCCTCTTGTGAGGGGTTCCATGTTCCACATTAGCGGTTCACCCCCTGTTACCACAATGGTTTTTGAATGGCGGACCGCATTCGCTACAATAGTATCAATGGGAGTTGCAGGATGAATGGCTGGATTCCAACTCTCTTTCACATCACACCAATGACACCCAACATCACAGCCGCCCACTCGGATAAAGTAAGCTGCCGTACCCTTATGATAGCCTTCTCCCTGTAGGGTATAAAATTCTTCCATAAGGGGAAGCATCTCCCCTAAATCCACCAATTCCTGAACCGTTTTATCCATGCCGCAAAGATACGCTTAAATTCAAGCAATCACTTAAAAAAATAGGCGGATGAATATTTCAGTAGCAGCCCAACAATTGCTATTTTTATGCAAATTTTAGGATATGGGAGACAGACAGGAATTCTTCGATTATATCAACGCAGGAAATGCCACCAAAGGAGAGGCCATCATTTTGGGCGCGGCCCAACTGGAGGGAGAAACCATCACAAATGCTTTTGTCAAGGTACCCCTAAAAACCATGAACCGACATGGTTTGATTGCTGGTGCTACGGGAACTGGAAAAACGAAATCTTTGCAGGTACTTGCTGAAAATCTTTCCGACAAAGGCGTTCCCGTTTTATTGATGGATATGAAAGGTGACCTGAGTGGTATTGCCATGCCCAGCCCAGGACATCCCAAAATCGACGAACGTCATGCCCAAATTGGAATTCCTTTTGAGCCCAAGAAATTCCCGGTTGAAATTTTAAGCCTTTCCGAGCAGCAAGGGGTTCGACTACGAGCCACCGTGAGCGAGTTCGGACCGGTTCTGGTTTCGCGAATTTTGGATCTTTCGGAAGCCCAAGCGGGAGTTTTAGCGATTCTATTTAAATATTGCGATGATAATAAATTGCCGTTATTGGATTTAAACGATCTGAAGAAGATCGTTCAATATGCTTCCAATGAGGGCAAAGAGGATATTCAACAGGACTACGGACGCATCTCTCCAGCTACTTCAGGTGCGATTATCCGTAAGATCGTAGAGCTGGAACAGCAAGGTGGTGATGTGTTCTTTGGAGAGCGTTCCTTTGATACCGATGACTTGCTTCGCATAGATAGTGAAGGGAAAGGGTATATCAACATCGTTCGACTTACCGATATCCAAGATCGTCCTAAGTTGTTCTCAACTTTCATGCTCTGTCTACTTGCAGAGATTTATGCAACATTTCCCGAGCAAGGTGACAGCGACCGTCCAGAATTGGTGATATTCATAGACGAAGCCCATTTGATATTCAAAGAAGCAAGTGATGCCCTTCTCGATCAAATCGAAAGCATCGTAAAGCTTATTCGTTCTAAAGGGGTGGGCATTTATTTTGTCACCCAAAATCCTACCGACGTACCCGATGCTGTTTTGAGTCAGTTAGGATTGAAAATTCAACATGCCCTGCGTGCTTTCACAGCAAAGGATAGAAAAGCGATTAAAATGACTGCCGAAAACTACCCATTGTCTGATTACTATAAAACAGATGAAGTGCTTACGTCCTTAGGAATTGGAGAGGCCTTGGTGACGGCTTTGAATGAAAAAGGTATCCCTACTCCCCTTGCCGCCACTTTGATGCGCGCTCCCATGAGTAGGATGGATGTATTGGAAGAGGGAGAATTGAAACAACTTTTAAAAGCTTCCCATTTAATCCCAAAATATAATGAAACCATCGACCGGGAAAGCGCTTATGAGATGTTGAATGAAAAGATCGAAAAGGCACATGAAGAAGAACTAAAAGAAAAAGCGAAGCAAGAACGGGAAGCCGTATCGCGATCAAGGAAATCCACTCCCAGTCGTTCCCGAAGAAGTTCCAAAAGCACTCTAGAGAAAGTATTAACCAGTCCCACCGTAATACGATCGGTTTTGGGAATCCTAAATAAAATGATTAAATAAAAACCTATGAAAAAAACATGGTTCCTAGTATTGACCCTAGGATTGTTATTGACACAATGTGCTGAAAAAAGTGATCCTTTTGCCATTTCACCTGGAAGTATCGGGCCGTTGACAAAAGATATTCAAATGAAGCAGCTGGATTCAATCTTCGCGCAAGATTCCTTGGTAAAACTCTATCCTGATGAAGAAGAACTGAGTACTAAGGGTGAGGTAGAAATATATGACAAAAGCGGTAATAAATTATTGCTCATCAGTCCGGAGGACGAGACCGATCCAAGTTCAAAAATTACCAATATCCAAGTTTTTGACAGTCGTTACAAAACCGATAAAGGATTGGGACCAATAAGTACTTTTGGCGATGTAAAGAAAAACTACGAAATCGCGGCTATTCAAAATGCTATTAACGCCGTGGTCGTCTTATTGAAGGATAGTGAAATATATATCACCATCGACAAAAAGCAACTTCCGGAAAATATTCGCTATAACTACAGTGCAAAGATTGAGGCAACCCAAATACCTGATGAGGCTACTTTTAAGTACTTCATGATTGGGTGGGACCAAAAAGTAAAAAAAGAAGAATCTTCAGAATAACTTAAAAACCTTCCTATCGGAAGGTTTTTTTAGCCGTTCTTTTTGTATTTTGAGTGGCCGATAGCCAGCGACTATGTTATCCGTTTCACAGAAAAATACCTTTAGGGAAGAGCTATTTCGTCATTTAGATGGAATAGTGATGGCACCCGTTGTTCAAGCACTGGAAAAAAAGGGAATTCTGCAACATTTGTTAGAGAAGGAATCCTGTACCCTGGCATCACTCACAAATGCCTTCCAAGCAAATGAAGGGTATTTAAATGTAGCCTTGCGGCTACTTGCTTCTCAAGGTTGGCTTGAATACGATGTGACTACTATAGAGGACACGATAACTATTCGAACAAATCCCAAAAGCCAATATGCTTTTCACCTCGCCAACCGATACGAATCCATTGTCGACTTTTTAAGATTGTCAGAAAACTTTCATCCCAGAAATTTTGAACTCGAGCAGTTTACTTCATTAAACAGAATTTTTACGCAATTCAGAAATGGATATTTCAGCGTGCAATCCGAAGATCCATTAGCGCGGGAAATTGAGTCACAAATCGAAAAACACATTGAAGGGGCAATTTTAGGACCTATTGTAGTCCATTTAGGAATGGATGGGATGTTTCATAAATACTTTATGGAAGCCTCATTCGCTGCAGACGAATTTCACGAAGACCCTATAAGTTTTAGTAAAATATTGGATTTTCTAACCCATCTCGGTTGGTTTGAAAAACGGAACAGTCATTACCGATTCACCGATAAAGGACTGTTCTTTGCAAGGCGTTCTTCTGCTTATGGCGTTACCGTTTCGTATCTCCCAACCTTTCGAAGATTAGATGAATTAGTTTTTGGAAATGCCGCCATTTTTAAAAGTTCCGATCCTGCTAATACAGAAATGCATGTGGACCGTGAAATGAATGTATGGGGCAGTGGCGGTGCCCATTCGGCCTACTTCAAAAAAATTGATGAAATCATCATCGATCTTTTTAATAGACCCATCGAAGAGCAGCCAAAGGGTATTCTGGATATGGGCTGCGGGAATGGCGCCTTTTTGATCCATCTTTTTGAAGTCATCGAACAACGAACTTCCCGGGGTGCTTTACTTGAAGAGCATCCCTTATTTTTGGTCGGGGTAGACTACAATCGAGCCGCCTTAAAAGTAACTCGGGGAAATCTGATCAAGGCAGATATTTGGGCCAAGGTAATTTGGGGAGACATCGCCAACCCAGAACAATTGGAAACCGATCTGCGCGAAAACTATGAAATGGAATTATCCGATTTATTGAATGTGCGCACGTTTTTAGACCACAACAGACCCTGGGTAACTCCGAAAAACCCGGATCATACTCTTTTTAGCACCTCAACAGGAGCCTTTGCTTCCATAGGCAACCGCCTGTCGAATGCTCTGGTTGAACAAAACCTTAGAGAACATCTGGAACGATGGATTCCTTACATTGAAAAATTTGGATTACTGCTAATAGAATTACATACCATCAACCCAAAGCTGACCTCTCAAAATATTGGGAAGACTGCAGCCACCGCTTATGATGCCACTCATGGATTCAGTGATCAATACATCTTGGAACTTGATGTTTTCATAAAAGTTTTAAATTCCTTGGGTCTAGAAAGCGACCCAAAACATTTCTCAAAATACCCAAATAACGAACTCGCCACCGTAAGTATACATTATATTCTTCCTACATCATGAGCACCATCAGACCTTTTCATTTAGCCATCCCTGTAAATGACATCCCTACAAACCGAAAATTTTATACGGATGTTTTGGGCTGTTCGGAAGGCAGAAGTAGCGATCACTGGGTCGACTTCGATTTTTTTGGTCATCAGCTTGTCATCCACTTCAAGGAATCCGAAGAAAAACCACTGCACACCAATCCTGTGGATGGGAAAGACGTCCCAGTACCCCATTTCGGGGTCGTTCTGAGTATGGAACACTTCGAGGAATTGGCTGATCGACTAAAAAAAATGCATATCAACTTCATCATAGAGCCCTATATCAGATTCAAAGGGGAAGTGGGGGAACAGGCCACGATGTTTTTTAAAGATCCGGCTGGTAATGCTCTGGAATTTAAGGCCTTTAAGAACTTAGATCAGCTTTTTGCGAAATAACTCTTTTCCTGCTCAAATGGAACGGCAGGTAGATGATAAAAAAGTAAGGGAATACGATTAGCTCTGCGACTAGAATATAGTAGGGCCATTCTCCAAAATAATCCAATAAGGATCCATGCGGTGGTTTTTCGGAAATAAAAAAATAGTTGCTACCCAAAAGTTTATTTACCAACAACATCGCAACAAAATAAATTTGTAATGCGAAAAAGGATTTAAAAATACTGCACACATTGGGCCGCATTCCATAAACAAGTGTGGCATAAAACATGAAAACGACCAATCCTGCGTGAACAATCCAATATTTTAGATAATTGTAATGGGGAAAGCCGTGCACTAAATCTGGGGTAATCATGGCTTGTGTCGTTCCCGCAAACACCCAAAAAAGAAGAATTTCATACATCCAATTTTTACGAACTAACGCAAAAACCGGTAAAAACAAAGAAATTATATTGCAGAGATGCAAGGGCAAATCGGTTTTTATATTAAAACCGTTCAGGTAGATTTTCATTAGCGTCCAACCTATCAACACAAGAGATAATCCTGACGCAAAAAGTATCCCTACCTGAATCTGAACTTTTTCCGATTGCTTTTGTGACCACCGTATCAAGAGCACCCCAAAGAGAGCAAAGGAAAGTATGGGAACCCAATGCTGCATTCCCAAAATTTGAAATTCGAAGTTATCTGCAGTAAAAACTGTTGGATCCAATAAGAAATGCGTTTGTAAAGTCAAATCGACTTAAATTGTCGCCTTAAATTAACAAACTTTTTCCATTCAATAACAGGCAGGATCATTTGGATTTAAATAACAGTAGCAATCTTCCTCGGGAATTTCCGGAGGACACGAATTACAAGCTCCAATTAAATCGCCGTGTGCCAAATGTGCTGGAAGTGCATTTACGCTAATCGTAATGCTGTGTGCATTTTCAGGGTTTCCCGGAGGAATGTGACAGATAGTGACTTTGTTATCTACATGGGCCTGAGTATCCCCTAATGAAAACCCAGAAACAATGGAAATTAATACAACACCGAGTAGTTTACGTTTCATAATTGTTTATTTTATTTAAAAAAAGTACAATAACTTTATGAAGCTCAAAAACAAATTAGACGAATATCCTATATTTTCGACTTACGTCGTTAGTGCCTTTTGATAAAATTGAATTACTTTTAATTTTAAGTAAAAACTAGTTGTCGTGAACCACATTCCTCAGCGCGTCATCCGCCAGATTTTTATCCTTTTGGTCATCCTGATTATGGCAGGATTGATTTTCATGGAATTGGTACCCTATCTTTCAGGTGTCTTAGGGGCAATCACTTTCTATGTTTTACTCAGAAAACCAATGTTGTTCCTAACCAAAAAAGGATGGAAACCACATTGGGCTGCATTATTTCTGTGCATTGCATCATTTGTAGGTATTTTATTGCCAGTAACTGGTGTTTTATTGATGTTGGGAAATAAAATTAGCAGTGTGGCCTCTAATTCGTCAAGAGTGGCCAGCGCATTGAAAAATCAAGTTACCGCGTGGGAGCAACAGTTCGGATTGGATTTGGGTGATAAGATAGATGTTGGGGGTATAACAGGATGGATTTCAAATAATCTTCAAAGTGTTGCAGGTGGTACTTTTGATGCTTTTATTGCCATCGGATTGATGTATTTTTTATTGTATTATTTATTTACAGACTCAAAACTGAGTAAAAATGCCATTGGAGATTACCTACCTGTGAATCGTCATAACTTAAAAGTAATCAGTGATGAAATTTCAATAATGGTTCGCTCCAATGCCTTAGGAATTCCCTTGGTAGCCTTAGCACAGGGTGTTGTCGCACTTATTGGATTCCTGATTTTCGGTGTCGAGGACCCATTCTTTTGGTTTGTCATCACCACAATAGGATCGATGATTCCTTTTGTGGGTACGTTGGTAGGTATCGTACCTGTATTTATTCTTGAAATGTCTACGGGAAATACCTTCGGAGCTTGGGCCGTTTTGATTTATGGTTTTGTAGTAGTAGGCTCCACTGATAACCTGTTCCGACTTTATGTGTTGAAAAAGTTGGATAATGTGCACCCTCTGATCACTTTGGTCGGTGTGATAGTTGGGGTACCATTATTCGGATTTATTGGACTTATATTCGGTCCGTTACTGATTAGCTTATTTCTGGTGCTGCTTTCTATTTACAAGAAAGAATTCCCAGCGCAGAATCCTTAGGCTTTTCGTGATCTAGCCAGTAGGGTATTTTGAAGCAACATGGCTATGGTCATCGGGCCAACGCCTCCAGGAACAGGCGTGATAAAGGAAGCCTTATTGGAAACCCCTTCGAACTCCACATCACCTTTAATTACATATCCCTTTGGATGCGAGGCATCAGGCACACGGGTAATTCCCACATCTATTACAACCACACCATCTTTAACCATATCGGCCTTAAGGAATTCTGGACTACCGAGGGCGGTTATAATGATATCGGCGTTTTTGGTGAATTCTGCCAGATTCTTGGTTCTACTATGGGTAAGCGTAACAGTACTATCCCCTGGCGTCCCTTTTCGGCTCATCAAAATACTCATGGGACGACCCACGATATGGCTACGCCCGATTACCACAGTATGTTTACCACTGGTTTCAACTTCATATCGCCTTAGTAATTCCATAATTCCGAATGGCGTAGCAGGAATGAAAGAAGGCATATCCAATGCCATTTTACCAAAGTTTTCTGGATGAAAACCGTCCACATCTTTATCTGGATCTACTGCTAAGAGTACTTTTTCGGCATCGATATGTTTTGGAAGAGGTAACTGAACGATATAACCATCGATGTCGTCATTCTCGTTTAGCTCTTTTACCTTTTGAAGTAACGCTTCTTCAGAGGTATCTTCTGGAAGGTGTATTAAGGTAGACTCAAAACCGATGCGTTCACATGCGCGAACCTTACTGCCAACATAAGTAAGACTGGCACCATCGTTACCAACCAAAACGGCTGCCAAATGGGGAACTTTCTCCCCACGTTCTTTCATTATTCGTACTTCAGCAGCGATTTCGTCCTTAAGGTCGTTGCTAACCTTTTTTCCATCCAGTAGTATCATGATATTAAATATTAAGCAAAATTCTTAGCGCATACGGCCCATCATCTGCATCATCTTACGACCTCCACCCCCTTGCATCATTTTCATCATCTTACTCATTTGGTCGAATTGTTTCAGCAATTGATTCACCTCTTGAACGGTCGTTCCACTTCCCTTAGCGATACGTTTTTTTCTGCTTCCGTTAATCACAGCAGGTGTTGAGCGCTCCTCAGGGGTCATGGAATGAATGATTGCTTCTATTCCCTTAAAGGCATCATCATCGATATCCACCCCTTTGAGGGCTTTTCCAGCACCTGGAATCATCCCAACCAGGTCCTTCATGCTTCCCATTTTCTTCACCTGTTGGATTTGATTTAAGAAATCATCGAATCCAAATTGGTTTTTGGCTATCTTCTTTTGAAGTTTTCTAGCCTCCTCTTCATCAAATTGCTCTTGGGCACGTTCCACCAAAGACACCACGTCTCCCATACCCAAAATTCTATCGGCCATTCGAGAAGGATGGAAAACATCAATGGCATCCATCTTTTCACCCGTTCCGATAAACTTTATGGGTTTATCGACGACACTCTTGATAGAAAGTGCAGCCCCCCCTCGGGTATCCCCGTCCAGTTTGGTAAGAACCACCCCGTCAAAATTCAGTCGGTCATTGAAAGCCTTGGCTGTATTTACAGCATCCTGCCCTGTCATGGAATCCACAACAAAGAGCGTTTCCTGCGGATTTATTGCCTTATGGATGTTAGCAATCTCGGCCATCATTTCCTCGTCCACAGCCAAACGACCTGCGGTATCCACGATAACCACATTGTGACCATTTTGCTTGGCATGGGCAATAGCATGTTCCGCTATTTCCACGGGATTCATGTTGCCCTCTTCAGAATACACCTCAACCCCTACCTGATCTCCCACAACATGCAACTGGTTGATCGCTGCCGGACGATATACGTCGCAAGCCACCAAAAGTGGTTTCTTGGTTTTTTTGGTCTTTAGGTAATTTGCCAACTTACCGGAGAAAGTGGTTTTACCACTCCCCTGCAATCCGGACATTAGAATAACGCTTGGAGCACCCCCTAAATTGATGCCAGCAGTATCTCCACCCATCAATTCGGTAAGTTCATCCTTAACGATCTTGACCATCAACTGGCCCGGTTGCAGGTTGGTCAATACATTCTGACCCAGTGCTTTTTCTTTAACCGTATTGGTAAATTCCTTAGCTGTTTTGAAATTAACGTCAGCATCCAACAAGGCCCGTCGTACCTCCTTCAAGGTTTCCGCAACATTTACTTCGGTGATGCTTCCATGGCCTTTTAGGACGTGGAGCGCCTTATCCAGCTTTTCACTTAAATTATCGAACATTTGCTTTCTTACATTTTAAGAAACGCAAAGATACAAATAGATGTGCGAGTCTCAAAAGTTGAGCAACCAATTAATTGCCTTAATCAGAAAGTCTGT
>CAZOSF010000030.1:23495-26784 GCA_964582415.1 uncultured Alteromonas sp. | reverse complement strand
TGTCCATTCCATGAATTTCCATCATCCCGAAACCATCGGGAAAACCATTTCCATTGGCGTCTTTTTCCGTTTCCAACCATTGCAATCCTTTTTCGATGGTTGGGAAGTAGCGTTCCAAAAACGCCTTATCGCCCGTCCATTGATATACTTTCCAAGTCAAGGTGGCAAATTGTGGGGTTTCATTGATATTTCCTTCATTAAAAACGGCCCCATTGGTTGACATTTCATGAATGATACGACCGTTACCGTTGACGGCATTCGAAACGCTATCCAACAATTCAATAGTACTGTAAACAGGTTCTTTTTGTCCGATGGCCATGTATCCCTGAAGGGCATACTCGCTGTCCACACCAAACCACCAAGGATAATCGGGAATTCCTGCGCCAATTCCTGTGCCGATTTCAGGCACGCTGCGAACCAGCCAATCGCTATTGTATTTTAACCATTCGAAGGCTTGTTCCATATCCTCGTAAGGAACAGAAAGTTTCGTTGTTGCAGCAATAGCCTCGTAACGTTCTTTTTTGGTTTGGAATAGGTTTTCAAAATTCGATTGGAGTTCTGCATACGTTTTCCATGCTGCCTTTTCCGAAACATAGGAACCTGCGATCGTGAAAGTGAGGGTGCTTTCTCCTTTCGGTATTTTGAGAAGGTAATTGATCTGCGCTCCTGCCCCTTTGCCGTTATACTTCTTGGAAGCAATGGTATCATAGGTTAGATAAGGTTGGGTGCTTCCAAAGTGAACAAACCAAGGATTCAGACTGTCTTTGATGCTCCAAGCTTTTTGGTGTTCATTCCAAGTAGCTTTGTCGATACCATCATACATTTCGGTTCGCTCTCCCAACCATGTCGGACGAAGGTCGGAATATCCTTTAAATTGAAAACTGATTTCTTGGGCTTCCCCTGTATTATTGAAAACATATTGTACGATCATTCCTTCCATATTGTCTGGTACGAACTGCCAACGTTCTATGTCCAAATTATGTTCAGGAATTCCATAGGAATGTAAATTGTAGAAGGGGAAGTTCGTAAAACTATACGCTTTATTAAGATCGAATGTTCTGGCTCCCTTTATGGTCACTGAAGCTTCAAAACCATCCATAAGCTTGATAGGATGGTCCCAGATACCTCCCATTTCCCCCGTGATATGCCATCCCAGTTCTGGGAAGCTGCCATCTTGATGTCCAACCATATAAACTCTATTTCCGGGTGTTACCATGGGAGAGGCTATATACTCCGATTTCCCAGCAATCGACGGGGCAGTTTTCCAAAGATTTGCAAATTTTGGTTGTTTATGGGTTTCTTCTTGGCAAGACACCAATGATAAAATGAAAAATAAGACGAAGGCTCGAATCATGAAAAAGGGTATTTCCGATAAATTTAAATAAAAAAGCGGGGTGTTGCCCCGCTTTGAAATATAAACGTGAGAAGATTATTCTTGTCCGTACTTTTCAGCATATCGGTGCCACAATTCCGTTTGGTGGGTCTCTAAAGAAATTTTCCGACCATCGATATAGGCGAGAACTAATTGATTGCCTGTCATGTCCAAAGCATCTCCTTCACTCACAAAAAGTGTGGCGCTTTTTCCAAATTCCAAAGTTCCATAGTCCCCGTCGATACCCAAAATTTTCGCCGTATTGGAAGTGATCAATTTTAAGGCCTCTTCCTTGGCCAAACCTTGTCCAGCTACCTGTCCGGCATAGAAGGGCAGATTTCGAGTGTTCATGCGTTCCATTTGGCCACGGGCATTTAAAGCAACAACCAATCCCCCATCTGTAAGCAATTTTGGTAATTTGTAAGGTAGATCGTAGTCATCGTCTTCCCGATTGGGGGTACTGTGTACGCGATCTAAAATAACAGAGATTCGGTGCTCTTTCAAAAAGGGAATGATACGATAGGAATCATAGCCGCCTACGAGCACCACTTCCTTAATTCCCAATTTCTTCAATTGGGTAATACCATCGATAATTTCTTTTTCACCATCGGCATAGAGATAGGCCTTTTTAGTTCCCTCGAATAGTCCCTGACAGGCCGCGAAACCTTCGTTTACGGAAGTAGGAGTTGTTTTTCCGTAGACTTCAGCATTTTTTAAATACACTACTATACGTTCCACTTCTTCCGAGTAGTCTTTGTTGGGTTTGTAACCACGGTCTTCACCTGCCCACCAGCGGCCTCTTTTGTAGGTGTCCGGCCAATGAAGATGGATACCATCGTCTGTCTTTACCGCAGCATCTTCCCAGTTCCAAGCGTCTAATTGAACGATAGAGGAAGATCCTGAGATAACTCCTCCCTGGGGACAAACCTGAGCCAACAATACGCCATTAGGGCGCATGCTTTCCACTACCTGACTTTCGGCGTTGTAAGCAATAAGGCTTCGAATATTGGGCAATAGATCACCGATTTCATCTTGATCATTCGATTGACGAATCGCATCGATTTCAACCAATCCTAGGGTAGAAGCAGGGGCAATGATTCCTGGGTATACATGTTTCCCCCGTATGTCGATTACCTTACCTTTGATAGGGGCTGAGGGACCAGCTACCATGGTGATTTTGCCATTTTCAAAAGTGATGATACTGTTTTCGATAACCGTACCATTTCCAATATGCGCAGTTCCCCCTGTTAAAGTAATGGTTTCCGACTGCTCTGGGGCCGGGGTCTGTTGGGCCCAACTGTGGAGCCCGAAACTGATAAGTGTAGCAACTACAATGTTCTTAAAAATATTCATAACGGGCTTAGTTTATGGTTTCACATTCAAATCGAATTCTATCACGCTTTTTCGGCTCTCGGGTTTTACCTCCTTTTTCTTTTTCTGTGAGCATCATTTGAATCAAACGTCCTCTTTCTTTTTCAATAGCCTCCCTTTGCTGGGCATCTTTTTCCATATCAAAATAGAAAGCTCCTTCAATCATGGTCTTTTCCGCTCTGGCATAAATAGACATTGGATGGTCGGTCCACAACACCAGGTCGGCATCCTTACCTTCTTTAATGCTCCCGGTTCTATTGTCCAAGTGCAACAACTTCGCTGGATTAATGGTTACGGTTTTCCAAGCTTCCTCCTCTGAAAGTCCACCATATTTTATGGTTTTAGCGGCCTCTTGATTCAAACGACGGGACATTTCGTCATCATCGCTATTAATGGCAGTAGTAACCCCAGCTCTCGCCATGATGGCGGCATTAAAGGGAATGGCATCCTTCACCTCATATTTGTACGCCCACCAATCGCTGAAAGTCGAGCCACCTACGCCGTGTTCGGCCATTTTATCGGCTACTTTATATCCTTCTAAAATGT
>CAZOSF010000030.1:1717-23395 GCA_964582415.1 uncultured Alteromonas sp. | reverse complement strand
CCACCTACGCCGTGTTCGGCCATTTTATCGGCTACTTTATATCCTTCTAAAATGTGGGTGAAGGTATTCACGCGGAAGCCAAAGCGTTCAGCGACCTTCATAAGCATATTGATTTCACTCTGAACATAACTGTGACAACTTATGAATCTTTCCCCATTTAAGATTTCTCCCAAAACCTCCAGCTCCTCATCGTAGCGATAGGGTTTTCCACTTTTTTTCTTCTCCAAGTACTCCTTGGCTCGGTTGAAATAGTTTACATAAACCTGTTCCACACCCATTCGGGTTTGTGGAAAACGTGAGAAGCTCTGCCAGTTACTTTGCTTCACATTTTCACCCAAGGCAAACTTTATAAATTTTGGTGCGTTTTCGATTAATAAACCGTCGGCGTCCTCACCCCATTTTAATTTTATCAAAGCCGATTGACCACCAATAGGGTTGGCCGATCCATGTAGAATTTGTATCGCCGTGACACCACCGGCTAGATTTCTATAGATGTTGATGTCTTCAGGGTTAATTACATCACTTATTTTCACTTCCGCCGAGGAGTTGTGCCCCGCCTCATTTATCGAAAGGGCTGCAAGATGGGAATGCTCATCGATGATCCCCGCGGTAAGGTGTTTTCCCGTAGCATCGATAACCTTGGCGCCACTAGCATTAATATTTTTACCGATTCGTTCGATTTTACCATTTCGAACGAGAACGTCCGTATTTTCCAAAATACCTGCTTCTTCACTGGTCCATACGGTTGCATTTTTGAACAAGACATTTTCCGTTTTAGGAATGGAAGCATATCCGTAGCCAACATTGGGGTAGGTGATGGGTAGCACTTGAGGCACCTTCGATTTGTCTTTATCGTCCTCCTTGTCTTTTTCTTCGGCGTCACCAGTTCGGGTAGCGGTAAAGAAGGTTTCTTCACCACTCGACAGCACCAAACGTCCCTTAAGCGTGGTTCCAGATTCCGGTACTTGAGCCGTAGCGATACTCACCGCGTTCCCATCCTTTTCCTGAAAAGTAAGGCTTACCCAATCGTTGTCGTAATTAAATTTTACTTCATACTCGGTATCTCCCAGTTTCATTTCAGCTTTTGGCTTATCCACTTTGCCACTCAGGGTAAGTGTATAAATTTTACCATTTGCCGCCAACGAATACATACCCCGTAGATCTCTTTGGGTTCGATCATTGATGACATGCTTTTTCCCTTGGACCCAATTCTCATAAAGTGTGGTGTCATCCTCAAAAACATCCCCAGAAGTAATAAGAAAATTAGCAAGTTTACCTTCTTCCAAAGTACCCAAAAGGTTGCTCTGCCCAAGGAATTCGGCAGGTGCCGTGGTAAGTGCTGCCAAGGCAATCTCTTTATTAAGTCCGTATTGTAGAGCCTTTTGAAGTTTTTCCGAGAAGGCACTTACTTTATCCAATTCATGGGTAGTGAGTGCGAAGGTAATACCATTATCGGCCAACAATTTTGGATTCTGGGGTGCTTGGTTCCATTCTCTCATATCCTCCAACGAAATATGACGCGTTAGATAGGGGTCACTTACGTCATAGGCCTCTGGAAAATCGATGGGGATAATGAATTTGGCTTGAGTGGCTTTAATTGCCTCAATCGATTCATATTCGTCACCACCTCCCACAATAACGAAAGGAACAGAGAAGGCATCTCCAATTTTGTCGGCACGAACATCGTTGCCTTTGTTTCCTGCTTCAAAAAACGGAATTAGCTTTTTGTTTTCCAGCATCGCTTCCAGCGAGCGATCTTTGGTTTTGCTGTTTCCTTTTTCATACCAGTCCATATCGTGGTATAATTGGCGCAATAACGCCATAGCTCCCATGAGAGAAGTGGGATAGGACTGCCGACTGGTGGCACTTTTCTCGAAAGAGAAAAACTGTCCCGATTGATCTTCTAAAATTCGGGTGTCATCACCAACATTATCATTCAAGGCCACCAATACCCCTGTGCCGCGGGCAATACCGTCCATAATGTGAGTATTGACGACCCCGAAACCGAGCTTCCTTAACTCTTCGGCAGATTTCTCATCATATTTGAACTTTTCAATACCCTGATTTTCAGGCATTATATGATCGTTCCAATAAAAACCTTCCCGAGAGGCATCATATTGAGGGGATCGACTGCGACCTTCCGCACTTTTGGGTTTGTCTATACCGAAACCACTGTAGCTTTCAATAAAAGAAGGGTAGATATGCCGACCCTCCAAATCATGCACCAAAGCATTGGCAGGAATTTTAACCCCACGACCAGAGGCAACGATTTTGCCCTCTAAGATTAGCAGAGTACCGTTTTTAATTTCTTTTGAAGGATTAACATGAAGAACAGCGTTAGTAAAAGCGATGTAGTTGTTGTTCTCCTCCTTCACCCCATCGTTTTTTGGGAAATACTCCTGGGCCTGGCTGATACCAAAACACAGCAGTAGAGCAAATAGCAGGTAATGTCTTTTCATCCATGAAAAATTTTAAGAAGGCTAAATATAGAATTCCCAAAAACATATTTCAGGATATTAAGCGGAGTTTAACAAGTCGTTAAGAATTTACCACTACATGGGTTTGTCCTTAAAGTAATTTACCACCAATGCCACCATATAACTGTAGCTATTGATGCCCTGTGATTGGTTGTTGGCTTTAAGGAATTGATCCCAAAAGGCTTTCGAAATATTCTCGAAGGGGTTTTTGTAGGAGAGCCAGAATTCCCGCATTTCTCGATAGCTTTCCAAAATACCTTTATTAACAGAAGGAAGCACCTGGTCGTACAATGACATATCCCGTCGCGCCAATTCATTAAGGCAATAGCGCAGTGCAAAAATATAGCCTGTATATTGAATATAGAGATCGTCATTGTGAAGCGTTGCCAAAGTGGCGATGAAGTTGGCTTCATTTTCAGCGGCATAACCAATTTGATGTGCCTGTTCATGACATGCTACGACGGGGAATTTGTAACTCTTAATAAGTCGGTTTACCTGTGCTTCCCCAGTTAGAGGGTTGTAATATCCGCTATAGCCCATATAGGTGAGTCCCAAGCTCCATCCACTTTTTTTCAAACTGGTAGGACTGTAATGTAAGTTGGGGAATTCTTTTTCCAGATTGTGATAGCCATTGAGGGATTTCTGAAAAATTTCGTTTTGCGTATAAGGTAAATCGATTTTCACACTATCTCTGTAACCCAGGGCACGGTGGAGTTCATTCGATTTGGAAATAAGACGGAGCGTCGTTCGGTACAATTCTTCCGTAGTATACTCATTTTCCAATTCCAATGTTTTGTATAAGGGTGGCCGCAGATAATTCAATCCCCAAATCAAGTTGAAAACCAAATAAATTATGGAAACCGTGGCGGTGACGTCCACTAAAAACCAAACGGGGCGTTTTTTAAGTCGATGAGCATTTTTAATCAACCATCGAATGGCAAGAACGATCAACAGAAGGTACATGACATCTCCCAATGAAAATGGGATCCATCCAAAGACATACCGTAAGAGTTTTGATAGCACAGGGTAAATCCCTTGACTGTAATATTTTTCTATAAAATCTGGAAAATTGCGAAGAATGCGTAACACGATGAGTTGAACCGGTAGAAGTAAGGCCAGAAACACTCGGAAACGTTGTTGCATGTCTCAAACATACGAAGAATTCTTTAACCGATAATTTTTTAAGGAGCGAATAATGAAGTACTTTTGATAGATAAAATTGAATGTTATGAACGAAGCTATTCGCGCCTTACAACCACAGGCCCTTTGGAATTATTTTGCCGATTTGAATGCAGTACCCAGAGCCTCTAAAAAGGAGGAAAGGGTAATTGCCTTCATGAAGGATTTTGGAAACAAATTAGGATTGGAAACCCTTGAAGATGAGGTTGGAAATGTTATCATTAAAAAACCTGCCTCTCCGGGAATGGAGAATCGTAAAACCGTGGTGTTACAATCGCACTTGGACATGGTCCACCAAAAAAATAATGACACCCACTTCGATTTTGATACTCAGGGTATTGAAATGTATATCGATGGTGATTGGGTTCGAGCCAAGGGCACCACACTGGGAGCCGACAACGGCTTGGGAGTGGCCACGATCATGGCGATTTTAGCGAGTAATGATATTAAACATCCTACTTTGGAGGCTCTTTTTACCATCGATGAAGAGACTGGAATGACTGGGGCAATGGGATTGAAAGGCGGATTGTTGAAAGGAGATATATTGCTAAATCTAGACACTGAAGAGGATGACGAAATCGGTGTGGGATGTGCTGGGGGTATCGATGTAACTGCCGAAGGTTGTTATAAAGAAGAAAAACCCAATGCGTCGGGTAAGGCAGTGTTGATTCATGTGAAAGGACTAAAAGGAGGCCACAGTGGAATGGACATACATATCGGTCTTGGAAATGCCAACAAACTAATGAATCGCATCTTACACCATGTTTTTGATTACGTTCACATTGGAAGTATTCAAGGGGGAAGTTTAAGAAATGCAATCCCCAGGGAAAGTGTAGCATGTGTAGTAGTGAATGCAGCCGATTGGGGTGCCTTTGAGAACGCATTTGCGACAATAAAAAAGGACATTGAAACAGAATATTCCAGATTGGAAGCCGACTTGCACATCAGCTATGAATCAACGAAGTTACCTGAAGCCGTAATGGCCAAAGAAGACCAGTCGAAGTTGATCAAGGCATTGCATGCAGCCCATAATGGAGTGTATCGTATGAGCCCTGAAATTGAGGGATTGGTAGAAACCTCCAATAATATTGCAAAAGTTACCGTAGGGAATGGATCCATAAAGGTGGAATGCCTTACACGTTCTTCGGTGGAATCTAATAAGTACGACCTTGCCTTAAGTCTGAAAAGCGTTTTTGAATTGGCGGGGTACTCGGTGAAATTTTCTGGTGCGTATCCAGGATGGGCTCCCAATATGGACAGTCCAATTTTGAAGGTGATGGAAAACCTATATAAGGATTTGAACGGGGAAGAGCCCAATGTAGCTGCTTGTCATGCCGGTTTGGAATGTGGTATTTTGGGGCAAAATTATCCAGGGATGGATATGATTTCCTTCGGACCGACCATAAAAGGAGCACATTCGCCAGATGAACGAGCAAGCATTTCCTCCACTCAAAAGTTCTGGAATTATGTTCAGGAAATTCTGAAAAACATTCCAGTAAAATGATACTTGGGTTACAGACTCGCTAACAGGAATAGACTAATTTTCTATTGTAGTTTAAACCAAAAATTGATGCGATGAAATATTATTTTAATACGATTTTGAAGGACACCAGCTTTGAAGAAGCCATTGATAAAGTAACAGCCGCCTTAAAAGAGGAAGGCTTTGGTGTGCTGACGGAGATAGATGTGCAAGCAACGTTAAAAAAGAAAATCGATGTCGACTTTAAGAAATATCGGATTCTTGGGGCCTGTAACCCACACTTTGCTTATAAAGCATTGCAAAGTGAAGATAAAATTGGAGTATTCCTTCCATGCAATGTAATTGTAGAAGAAAACGACAATGGAGAAGTGGAAGTGGCAGCTGTCGATCCTATCGCTTCCATGAGTAGTGTTGAGAATGATAGCTTGGGCGGAATCGCCGTTGAGGTACAACAAAAAATGAAACGTGTTATTGAAGCATTGAATTAATAACGATTATTTTAAAATAAAAAACCCCGTCAAAGCTGCGACGGGGTTTTTTATATCAAGATTTCATTTTATTCATCGACCTGAACCAATTCCAATTCAAATATCAAATCCGAATTTGGAGGAATGACATTCCCTGCACCTTGTGGTCCATACGCCAAGTGAGAAGGAATGAACAAGGTAATTTTATCACCCACGCTCATGGTTAATAATCCTTCACGGAAACCTGGAATCAATCGGGCATCTTTACTGTAAACAGCTGGCATAGGAGCGTATTGTCCCCGCGCCAAACGTTGTTCATCCACTACTTCATATTTCTCTGCAATTTCCAAAACGTTGCTATCGAAAAGACGACCATCTGTTAAAAATCCAGCATAGTTGATTCGAATGCGAGCACCTTCTTTCGGTTTCACTCCACCTCCTTTGTTATCCCAGTAAATTTCGATGCCGGATGGATAGGATTCAGCTTCAGATAATTTTCTATCCAACGCTGCTTTGGTAGCAGCAGCCACTTGTGCGATGCGCTCTTCTTTTGCCTTTTTCTCAGCTTCAATTTTTTCCATTTCCCCACTGAAAGAAGGAGGGGTTACGCCCTTGTTGATGATGTTTAGTTCCTGAATCACTACTGGGGTAACAGGTTTGTCACCTGGCTTTGAAGTTTCAACGGCACCGATGGAATCTACTACTTCCTGACCGATAACGATCTCACCAAAAATGGTGTGCTTGCCATCCAACCAAGGCGTTTCTTTTAAGGTGATAAAAAACTGACTACCATTAGTAGCGGGTCCTGAGTTTGCCATAGAAAGGATGCCTTTGCGGTCATGCTTCAGAGAATCCACAAATTCATCTGGGAACGTATAACCCGGATTACCGGTTCCATCGCCTTTAGGGTCACCCCCTTGAATCATAAAATCTTTGATCACTCGGTGGAATGTAATGCCATTGTAGTAAGGCTTTCCTTTGTAGAGAGAATCAACCAAGGGGTGGGTTCCTTCGGCAAGTTCAACAAAATTTGCCACAGTTAGCGGAGTGGCTTCATTATAAAACTTGGCTACGAAAGTCCCTTTGTTGGTAACAAATTCAGCATACAATCCGTTTTCCAAATTAGGATACTTCGATTGACAAGAAGTTAGCGTTACGGCTGCTAAAGCCAATAGTAAAATGAATTTTTTCATATCAAATTAGTTGTTTTCTGTTGCATTTATAGATTTTAAAGTAACTGTACTTTGAATAGGAACATTTACTCCAATTTTATTATCTAAACCATAATAGCCAAAAGCTTTATGGGAAGGAAATAGGAAAGTGACCGTTTCACCTTCCCGCATCAATTTGATGCCATCGCGAAGCCCTGAAATAAGTTCCTGGTTGCTTTGATCCACCTTGTATGCCTGTTCTCCATTTTCTTCTGCAGTGACCACTACGGTACCGTTGAGGTGCTTAATGTCGTAAGTGAAAACCACATCATCTCCCACTTGAGGAGTGCTCGGATTGGTTACATCTTTGGTGTTGTAGAAATACCAAAAGCCGTTTTCAGAAGCCACATAGTCATTCAAACTATCATTTTCCATGATAGCTGCGATTAGGGCCTCTTCCTTTTCAATGAGTTTTATATTGCGTTCTGCGGATTCCTTGATAAAACTACCGGAGGTTCTTTTCACAGGTCTGCGTGCTTCTGGACTTTTACAAGCTATCGCCAAAAGACAAAGCATACATAGATAAATACTCTTACGCATCATGATTTAGGGCATCTTTGTAATTGGGCAATATACTAATAAATTCCTTTACGGTACTCTTTAAAGAGGTATCACTTCTTCCCCCTGCCGCATTAATATGTCCCCCACCATTGAAATGAGCACGGGCAAATTCGTTCACCGAAAAATCACCTTTGCTTCTAAAGGATATCTTCGTGATGTTTTCTTGTTTGTTTTCAATAAAAATGGTGGAAAAACGGATGCCTTCAATGGAAAGGGGATAATTTACAAATCCCTCCGTATCACCTTTTTTAAAATTATGCGCATCCAGTTCGGCTTGGGAGAGCGTTATGTAGGCGGCATTATATTCGGGTAAAAGCACCATGTTGTCTAGTGCCACTCCCAGTAATTTCATACGATCGGGGCTGTTGGTGTCGAAGATCATTTCATGGATCCTGCTGTTGTTGGCTCCAGCATCAATTAAGGCAGCAACAACCCGGTGGGTTTCGGCTGAAGTGGCTGGGAAACGAAAGGAGCCTGTATCGGTCATAATTCCCGCATAAAGGTTCGTTGCGGCTGCTTTGGTTACTTCTGTGGCTCCCCCAAGAGCGGCAATACAATGGTACACCATTTCAGAAGTCGAACTCATACTGGTATCGCTCAAGGTCACCACGGCATAGTCGCTAGGCTGCTGATGGTGGTCGATCATCACGAAATCTCCAGGCGCCGAGTTCAATGGCCCTTCCATGTCACCGGTTCTGTCCAATGCATTAAAATCTAAGGTGAAAATAAGGTCGGCTTCGTTCAATTTATGGATGGCCGCAGGAACATCCTGTTCAAAAATCAAGACAGCGTCATTGCCAGGCAACCATTTTAGAAAATTAGGATAGTCATTCGGCATGATGACTAAGGCATCGTGCCCTCGGTTTATCAGAAAATGCCAAAGCCCCAAACAAGAACCTACTGCATCACCATCGGGGTTTTTATGCCCCACAATGACGATTTTTTTCGGGGAGGCCAATAAGGATTTTAGCTTTTCCGTTTCACTTGCAATCATAGGGTGCGAAGATACGATTTCTTAACGTTTGTCTGAAAGATGTAACGTATTTTTGAGAGTATATACAATTGTCTTTATGAAACGTCTCATCCCTCTTTTTCTTGCCCTGTTAGCACTTTCCTGCGGAGAAAATCGCACGACACCCAAGCCAGCAACCGCCGATATAAATCCATCCGATGCTTTGGTCATTGCCTTTGCCAGTTGTAATCATCAAGATATGGAGCAACCTCTTTGGGAGCCAATTCTTGAGAACGAACCCGACCTTTTTGTATGGGGAGGGGATAATATTTATTCCGATACTGAAGACATGCAGAAAATGAGATCGGATTATGAAAAAGTAAAACAGCACCCTGGATATCAAAAATTGCGTGAGCAGACTAAAATTATTGGTACGTGGGATGACCATGACTATGGGTTGAATGACGGTGGTAAATACTGGGAATATAAAGAGGAAGCCAAGGCGCTATTATTGGATTTTTTGGATGTGCCAAAAGAGGCCGATATCCGAAATAGAGCAGGCGTCTATTTCTCCCATACAGTTTCCCATCCGGAAGGATCGGTTAAAATTATACTTCTGGACACCCGTAGTTTCAGGGATAGTCTTTTGAGAGGTACGAAAGCGGGATTTAGATATGAACCTTGGGGGCCAGAAGAAAACAAAACGCTATTGGGGGAAGCTCAGTGGCAATGGTTGGAAAACGAATTACTGGACGATACGGCCACGTTTACCATGATTGTTAGCAGTATTCAATTCTTAAGTAATGAACATGGATGGGAGAAATGGGGAAATTTTCCCAATGAGGTACAGCGATTTTATAACGTTCTTGAAAACGCAAAAGCAAAAAACGTATTTCTAGTAAGCGGTGACAGGCATTTAGGTGAAATTTCTGTAAACCCTAATCCGGAGCTTTCGTATCCATTGGTGGATTTCACTACGAGTGGACTTACCCATACGTATCTTACTTACGGAAGTGAATCCAATGAGTATCGCGTCAGCAATATCATCAAAAGACTCAATTTTGGCATCCTCAAATTTAATTTCGAGAAGGAGCAAGTCACTTTTGAATTACGAGGGGAAGACAATTTTCTGTTTGAATCGTATGCCCAGCAATATTAAAGAATGGTTAATCACTTGCGTTTGAATCCTAAAAGCGTACTTTTGCACCAAATTTTGAAAAACCCATGAGAACAGACAGAACATTTACTATGTTGAAGCCCGATAGTGTTGAAAAAGGTAACATTGGGCCAATTTTGGAAAAAATTACTGCAGCAGGATTCCGTATTGCCGCAATGAAATTGACGCAAATGACCAAGGCAGATGCTGAAGCTTTTTACGCCATCCACAAAGAGCGTCCATTCTTTGGGGAATTGGTTGAATATATGACTCGTGGTCCTATCGTAGCCGCTGTATTGGAAAAGGAAAATGCAGTAGAAGATTTTAGAACCCTTATCGGAGCTACAAATCCTGCCGAAGCTGCGGAAGGTACTATCCGTAAATTATATGCTGCGTCTATCGGTGAGAATGCTGTTCATGGTAGCGACAGTGACGAAAACGCAGAAATCGAAAGTCAATTCCATTTCGCTGGACGTGAAATTTTCTAATTGATTCTGGTAAATAGAAATTGAAAAGCCGCTTTTTAGCGGCTTTTTTATTGCAGTACCAATTTCTTTATCAGATCTCTACCTACTTCTTCATTCAACATTTGGATGATTTTATCCTTTCCGTAACTCAGTTCCTCCCTAAGCACCGATGAACTAAGTCGAACGCGCAAAGTGTCGCCCTCTAAAATTACTTTATCTGTGTATTTGGATATGGCGGGCCCCATGAGTTGGTGCCAAGCTTCCTCCACAGTGACCTTATCCAGGCCTTTGTTAAGCCTATTGGAAGCGATGAAGTCATTCAAGACATCTCTTAAAGAAGTATGTTCGCCAAAACGTTTGCTCATAATTATTCTAAAGATAGGGGTTCGAAGGCTTTATAAAAAAACTTTTTTCCATCGCTGTTAAGTACTGTAAGGACGGTACCATCTGCTTCCAATACCGCTTCTTCCCATGTGGCGAAAGGCGTAGCATATTGAAGAATTAGGCTGTCGTTTCGCACTAGAGTGTTGAACTGCTCGTTTTGATCGAAGGTTTTGAAACTACCATCCAATTGGGGTTGTAATTTTTTCCGAACCCCTTCTTCGCCATTCACTTCGATATAATCGATCGTGGTATTGATACTGTATTCTCTCTCGGAACCATCGGGAAGTTGCACTTTTTCGATTTCCCAATAGCCCGTGAGCTTCGATTTCAAGGCTTCTGGGTCGGGTTTTCCACAGGAAAAGGCAACGACTAGAAAGAGTAGGGTCCATCTCATAAGGCAAACATTTTATAACTCTGATGTACTTTTTTTATGACTTCTTCGGTTCTTTCCGCATGGGTATCACTGATAAAGAGTTGACCGAAATTGGCTTCATCCACCAAGGCGATGATTTGTCCTACACGCTCCTCATCCAATTTATCAAAAATATCATCCAAAAGAAGGATGGGATTCACTTGGCTATGCGCCTTTAGGAAATCGAATTGTGCCAATTTCAAGGCGATGAGATAGGATTTCTGCTGCCCCTGAGAACCGAATTTTTTAATGGGGTGCCCATCGATTTCAAATACCAAATCGTCTTTGTGTATACCAAAATTGGTATATTGGGTCATCCGGTCTTTTTGAAAGTTTTCTTCAAGAAGGTGGAGTAAGGGTTGTTCCTGTATCTGACTCTCATAGCGCAGGCTCACAGTTTCGTTTCCGTTGCTAATAGCCTTGTGCCGTTCCATAAAAATGGGTTGGAATTCTTCAATGAAACCGCTTCTTTTTTCAAAAAGTTCCATTCCATACGCATGGAGTTGCTCATTGTATATGTCCAGTGTATCTTTATTGAAGGTGTTATTGGCAACAAAGTACTTCAACAGTGAATTGCGTTGTGCGAGGACTTTATTATACTTCAATAAGGTTTGAAGGTAAAGTGGATCTTCCTGTGAGATTACCCCATCCATGAATTTCCTCCGGGTTTCACTGCCTTCGATAATGAGATCACGATCACTGGGAGAGATAATCACCAAAGGCAGGAAGCCGATATGTTCACTGAATTTTTCGTAAATCTTTCCATTCCTTTTGATGATTTTTTTCTGTCCCTTTTTGGCACTCACCACTATTTTTTCAGGGTTGTCCCCCTTTTCATAATTCCCTTCTATCACAAAGAAATCAGAGCCATGCTTGATATTTTGTAGGGTAATGGGGTTGAAATAACTCTTTCCAAAGGACAAATGGTAGATGGCGTCCAATACATTGGTTTTCCCAACTCCATTCAAGCCAACGAAACAGTTAATCTTGGGATCGAATTCGAAGGATTTGGTTTCGAAATTTTTGTAATTCAGTAAGGATAATTTTTGTAAAATCATCAAATTGAGAAAGTTATGCTTGGCAATTTTCGATTACCCAGAAGGTGTAGAAATCCAGTTCCAGTGACCGCAAATTATTGATTTTTCCCTTTTTAATTGTAATAAAAATTTTATTTTTGCCCCGCATTAATTATAGAATATGGCAACCTACAAGAAAAGAGGCTATAAACCAAAAAAGAAGGCCGAAAGCGATATAGAGCTTGAAGAAGGAAGTACAACTGCAGAAGTATTCAAATCCCTAGATGAAGGGGCAACGAAAACCGAAGCATGGATAGAGAAAAACCAAAAGGTTATTTTCGGTGCTGTAGCTGCAGTAGCTGTTGTGGTTTTAGGCTACATCTTGGTGAACAAATTCTATTTGGAACCAAAGCAAGAAGAGGCAACCAACGAGATTTACCAGGCAAGCTCCTATTATGAGCAAGCGGTTACAGCTACCACTGCCAAAGATTCTTTGTACAATATGGCATTGAATGGAAACGCTGGTAAATACGGATTGGTAGACATTGCGGATAAGTACAGCGGTACTCCTACTGGAAATATTGCTACCTATCAAGCGGGTATGGCCTATTTGAATACCAAAAAATATCAGGAAGCCATTAAATACCTAGACCAGTTCAGTGGTGACGATTTAGTATTGGCTCCCTTAGCAAAAGGGGGTATCGGGGATGCATTCCTCCAGTTGAACCAACCTGAAGAGGCATTAAAGTACTACAAAGAAGCGGTAGCTATCAGCAACAACGATGTAACCACGCCACGCTTCTTGATGAAAGCGGGAATTACCGCCCTTTCTCTAGGAAAATCTGCAGAAGCCTATGAATTCTTTAACCGAATAGTGGAAGAATTTAAGGATGCTCCAGAAGTTGCCAAAGCAAAGACGCTTGCAAGTCAGGCGCAAGCAATGAAATAAACATGGCAACGTCCGAGAAAAACTTATCCTCTTACGATAAAAATACAATCCCAAACGCGAAGGACTTTCGGTTTGGGATTGTTGTTTCTGAGTGGAACCCTTCCATTACAGAAGGCATGTTCCAAGGGGCTTTCGAGGCACTTATCGACTGTGGTGCCATCAAGGAAAATATTGTTCGTTGGAATGTCCCGGGTAGTTACGAACTGATTTATGGCTGTAAAAAAATGACACAATCCTACGATATGTTGGACTGTGTAATTGCCATTGGCAGTGTGATACAAGGCGAAACGCGACACTTCGATTTTGTCTGTGATGCCGTGGCACAGGGTATCAAAGACCTAAATGTTCAGGGAGATATTCCCATCATCTTTTGTGTGCTAACAGACAATACGCTGCAACAGGCCATCGATCGAAGCGGAGGGAAGCATGGCAATAAAGGAACCGAGGCCGCGATAGCAGCGGTTAAGATGGCACAGCTTCGAAAGGACGCCCGTTTCTAGGAGTTCCTGTTAACATTTTTTCACAAAAGCGATACGGCATTGTTTTTGATTTTGCCTACATTTGAAAACAGTACCGCTATGATTAAATTCACCTTAATTAAACGACTAAAAACGAACAATCGTTTCAATTATACCCCAAGATATTACCGGGGTAAACAGGGAGCCGTTCCGAAAGACCATTCCACGAAATTCGATATGTACGCGGAGACTTTTAATGACAACGATTTCTCCGGTCAGTGGAGTGAAATGCGCAAAAACCATCGCAATCGCTCGAATGTGGAATTCAATAAAACCGTGTGGATTATCATTGCAATTTTGGTGTTTTTGTTCCTATGGTTGATTGACTTCGACCTGAGTATTTTTACCTAAGCCCATTCAATGGCCGATATCATTCAATTACTACCCGACCATGTAGCCAATCAAATTGCCGCAGGAGAAGTGGTGCAGCGCCCTGCTTCCGTGGTAAAAGAATTGATGGAAAATGCTATTGATGCTGGGGCTACCGAAATAAAATTGGTGCTGAAGGATGCCGGAAAAACCCTCATCCAAGTCATCGATAATGGCGCTGGGATGAGTCCCACCGATGCCCGTCTTTCTTTTGAACGACACGCTACTTCCAAAATTAAAACGGCAGAAGATTTATTTAACCTACACACCAAAGGATTTCGTGGAGAAGCTTTGGCATCTATTGCAGCAATTGCGCACGTAGAGATGAAAACCAAGGTGGCAGAAGAGGAGCTCGGGTCGCACATTTTAATTGAAGGAAGTGAGGTCAAGGAGCAGAAGGCCATAGTTACCCCAACGGGAACGGTTATTTCTGTAAAGAATCTATTTTATAACATCCCGGCACGAAGAAATTTTTTGAAGAGCAATCCAGTGGAAACGCGACATATTATTGATGAATTCAATCGTGTGGCCTTGGTTCATCCTCAGGTAACTTTCAAAATGGTACACAATGGCGGAGATGTTTTCAATTTACCCGCCACTAATTTACGACAGCGAATCGTCAATATTTTTGGTTCAAAGACCAATGAAAAATTGGTGCCAGTTTCGGAAGAAACCGATATTGTAAAGGTAAACGGCTTTGTGTTGAAACCCGAATATGCTAAAAAAAGCAGGGGCGAGCAGTTTTTCTTTGTGAATGACCGCTATATCAAGAGTCCATACTTGCATCATGCAGTGGTTTCAGCCTTTGAAGGTTTGATGCGATCTGAAAATCATCCTGGGTATTTTTTATATCTGGAAGTGGATCCACACGCCATCGACATTAACATTCATCCGACCAAGACCGAGGTCAAATTTGAGGATGAGCATGCTATTTATGCCATGCTTCGTTCTACGATAAAACACAGCTTGGGACAGTTTCAGATTGCCCCAGCCTTGGATTTTGAAAAAGATGCGGGGTTTGATACCCCTTATGAGTATTCAAAGAAATCCCCTTCTATTCCTACTATAGAGGTGGATAGAGATTTTAATCCCTTTCAAAAGGAATCCAAACAAGGAAATATTCGATTTCCGTTTCATAGGGAAGCACCTAAAAAATGGGAATCCCTTTATGTGGGTTTGGACGATGAAGAAGGACAAGCATTTTCCGCTGCCAGCTTTGAAGTGGAGAGTGAGGAGGTTACCGGAAGTTTGTTTGAGAGTTCCGAAGCACCCACGCAACAAGTAACTTTTCAAATTCAAAACAAATACATTGTAAGCTCCATTAAAAGTGGACTCATGGTAATTCACCAACATTTGGCCCATCAACGAGTGTTGTATGAAGAATTTTTGAAAAGCATTACCATTCAGGAAGCGGTGAGCCAGCAGCTATTGTTTCCATTAGTGCTGAATTTCACTAATCCACAAATGACCCTATTGGAAAGTATACGGGAGCAGCTCGAGTACACGGGTTTTGTCTTCGGAAGTTTTGGGGAGGAATCTATCGAAATTAGTGGCCTCCCTGTTGGGCTGAAAGAGAGTAGTGTGGAGGGAATCCTACATCAATTGTTGGCCGATTTTGAAAATGATGTACCAGGGGAAGGCTTTAGTCAAAATGATATTTTGGCAAAATCCTTGGCAAAAAGTATGGCGATTAAAACCGGAGTTTCCCTTAAAGTGGAAGCACAGGAGCATTTAATTAATCAGTTATTTGCCTGTAAGGAACCCAGTGTTTCCCCAGACAATCGTCCGGTAGTAATTACATTGAGTGTTTCAGATTTAGACAAACGTTTTTTATGATGAGAGGCATACCAGAGACGATTAAGGTTTTGATTATTTGCAATGTATTATTCTTTGCGGGTACGCTAATATCTGGTGATATTGTTTTCCGACTTTTCGCTCTTTTCTATTTCGAAAACCCCAATTTTCAGGTATGGCAACCTGTAAGCCATATGTTTATGCATGGGGGCTATATGCATATTATTTTCAATATGTATGCGCTGTGGGCCTTTGGTTCCCCACTCGAGATGCAATGGGGACGCAACAAGTTCCTTTTCTTTTATTTTTCTGCAGGATTGGGGGCAGCGTTTATTCACAATTTGGTGGCCTACATTGAAGTTCATTCAGTAATGGAACAACTTGCGGCAATAGGTTGGAACCCACAGCAGATCCAGCATTTATTCGAAACCGGAAATTATAACACCGCTGTCCTTGAAAAAATTCCCTTGGAAACTCTTAAAGGCGGATATGATGCTTTCAATACACCGGCAGTAGGAGCTTCCGGTGCGATATACGGTGTATTGGTGGCCTTTGGGATGTTATACCCCAATGTCGCCTTGATGCTTATATTCTTTCCCGTACCCATCAAGGCTAAATATTTCATTCCTGCCCTAATCCTATTGGATTTATTCAGTGGTCTCACAGGAGTATCTATTTTTGGACAAAATATTGCCAATTGGGCCCATATTGGAGGGGCTTTGTTTGGCTTTATCATGGCTTATTATTGGAAGAAAAATAGTTTCGATAACACACGTTGGTATTAATGAATAGAGGAAGCTTGGCATATCAATTTAAAACGGCAGATATCCTCACGAAAATCATCGCGATCAATGGCGCTGTATTTTTATTGGTTACCATCGTAAGCGCTCTTTTTCGGTTAGACGCCTATAACTTAATTAAGTGGTTCCAATTACCAGAAGCTTTTGGGGAATTCATCACACAGCCTTGGTCCATTATTACCTATAGTTTTCTACATGTTGGTTTTTGGCATGTGCTTTTCAATATGTTGTGGCTGTACTTTTTTGGACGTTTTATATTGAACTTATTTTCTGAAAGGCGATTTCTTACCATCTATCTATTGGGAGCGATAAGTGGAGGAGCCCTTTTCATGCTTTCGTACAACCTATTCCCTGCCTTTGAAAAATTTAACGGAACCCTTATCGGAGCCTCGGCCGCCGTAAGTGCTGTTATGGCTTTCAGTGCTACCTACTCTCCAAACGCACCCGTACGAATTTTTACCTTTAACCTTAAACTATGGCATATTGCGGTGTTTCTCATTTTGTGGGATTTGGTGCGACTGGGAACGCTTCAAAATGCTGGCGGACTCCTAGCCCATCTGGGAGGTGTTATTTTCGGTTATGTCTATGCCAGAAGATTAATGCAAGGCCAGGATATCGGAATTTGGTTTGAAAAACTGATGGATTCGGTAGCAAACCTATTCAAGCCAAAGCAAAAGAAACCCTTTCGCAAGGTACATAGAAATCAAAAGGCTTCTCGACCTGCAACTGCGGTTAAGAAATCAAACGAGGGGAAATCGGACAAACAGAAGAAAATTGATGCCATTCTGGATAAGATTGGTAAAAGTGGCTATGAAAGCTTATCGAAGGAGGAGAAAGATTTTTTATTTAAAGCAGGGAATGATCATTAATGTGTTAATCGCAATCAATTAAGGTGTCATTCATGGGGAAGCTACTGTATGGGTTGAATATTCTTGCCGCAATCATCTTACTGGTTTCCTTTGTGTTACCCTATTTACCACCGTCAGAATACCCGACATTGTCTTTATTGAGTTTAGCGGTTTCCCCATTAATTTTGATAAACCTAGTTTTTGCCCTATACTGGTTGATTCGATTTAAGAAACGTTTTTGGTTTTCCTTTTTGATTTTATTGGGGGCCTATTTCCATTTCCACGCCTTTATAGAATTCTCGTCCGATGAAAACCCGAATGCCTTTGCAAAGCATTTTTCTATACTTTCCTACAATGTGCATTTGTTCAATTCGTATGAAAAGGAAAATGATGCCAAAAGTGTTGGGAAATCGATGAATACGTTATTGGGTAAAGAGCAACCCAGCATTGTATGTATTCAGGAATATTACAGAAAGCACGAGGTGGATTTCAAGGACTATTCCCATAGATACATTCATTTTAAATCGGAGAAGGCACCTCTTGGACATGCGATTTTTTCAAAATATCCCATTCTAAAAAAGGGAAGCCTTGATTTTGAAAAAACCTCAAACAATACAATCTGGGCAGATATTCTCATAGCTGGAGATACGGTTCGGGTTTATAATGTTCACCTTCAATCGATGGGGATCCTTCCGAGTGTGGAGTTCATTCAAAATAGTGGTACTGAAAAGATCAGTAATCGACTCAAAGATAACTTTGCCAAGCAACAAGTTCAGATGGAGCAACTACTAAAACATTCTCAAGAAGTTTCATATACTTCTATTCTTGTGGGCGATTTTAATAACACTTCTTTTTCCTATGTCTACCAAAAACTGAAGGACGGGAGACTCGATGCCTTTCAGGAACAAGGGAATGGGTTGGGAAGTACCTTTCTTTTCAACGGGTATCCTCTGCGCATCGACTTTATCTTGCCAACTCAACAATTGGAGCTAATCGATTTTAAAACTTTGGAGAAGGGATTTTCAGATCACAAACCGATTTTCGCAGTATTGGGATGGCGCTAACTAAACGGTAACTTTTGGCGCTCTAGATAGTCCAGAGCACTTGGTCCTTGATTGAAAAGCAAATCCAAAACAGATAGATTTTCCAAGAATCCATGATGTGCCTCCAATACCTGAGAGTAGGGTTCTAAATTGTATTTTTTTTCTCCCTTGGCTTCCACCAAATATCGCAGATTTCTTTGAGGAGGTTCCTGTAGATATTCGGTCGTAATATCATACTGTGACGGTATTCCAATGAGGTCACAGAGAACCTCAAAAATGGCTAGGTTGTGTCGCATCAGATTCTCCACTTTTGTCAAAAAAAGCGGCTCCAAATCGTCTTCATAGAACTCAAAGAATGGGGAAGTACGATAGGCTGTTTGTATGGATTTCCAATGTTGGCTTTGCCAAGGAAACGAGTTTTCCACAACCACTTCTTTGGTTACCTGTCGTTCCCCATTGATGGAATGTTTGATGGGAACATTCAAGGAAAGTCTTCCGTTGGTATGGGCAATGTATGCCCGATTCCGATAGGTTTGCTTTTGATAATTATCCTCCACTTCAAATACCAGTCCATCAGATTGCACGATGGCCACCATTTGGGCAATCGAAGGAAAATAAGTTGGATGGATCAGGATCATTATTTGGCGACTTTCCTCCTTTTCCTAAAGAAACTAAATACAAAATACCCTCCCAACAAAATAAGGAAATACTTTAAGTAGGACACCGGTTGACCAGAACCACCAACGGTGGTGAACAAACGTTCCCAGCGAATTTTGTTTAAGAATCCCTTCTTGTTGGAATCAATACTAAGCCAAATGAAAGTTGGTTTTCCTACCACATGGTTGAAAGGGACATACCCCCAACTGCGGGCATCTTGAGAATTATTACGGTTATCTCCCATCATCCAGTAATAATCCATTTTGAAGGTATATTCGGTAATAGGGGCACCGTTCAGAAGTACTTGTCTTCCGGACTGGGTAATCTTTTGATCTACGCCCATTTCCGTGCCCTCATATACTTCGATGATTCGCTTATAGAACGGAATGGTTTCAGGGGTTATCGCGACCGTCTTTCCTGCTTCTGGTATATAAATTGGACCAAAGAATTCTGTATTCCAGGGATATTCTGGGCTATATGGGAATATGCCAGCTTCACCCGCCCCAGGCAATGCTTTCATGCGTTCCACAGAGACGATATCTGGGAAATTCCGAAGCTGTTCTGCGATCTCTTCGGTGATATGAGCTACATGAATAATTTCTTTTGTGTCTTGATTGACTTCCATTACCCCAATATCGGATATGTTGAAGCGATCGTAGAGTGTCGGACTTGGAATGCCTGTAGGCCTTCCATCGCTTGTTACCATCACTAGAGGTCGTTTGGAGGTAATTTTAAAAGCAAATTGAATTTTTGCCCGATCTGGAAGTACGTTCTTCTCTCCATTGATATAAACATAACCATCACGCACTTCCAGGGAATCCCCCGGAATTCCAACACAGCGCTTTACATAATTGGTTTTCTTGTCGATAGGCTTTTGTACACTCCCTTTCATGAAACCCGGGCGAATATCCACCAATGTGTCTACCGGCCAGTTAAATACGACGATGTCATTTCGTTCAATCTTTTGAAACCCCGGTAAGCGGAAGTAAGGTAGTTGGGGTTTTGAAAAATAGGATTTCACCCCTAGTTTAGGAATGGTATCATGTACCATAGGAAGGGCCACGGTGGTCATAGGGGTTCTGGCACCGTAATGCATCTTGCTAACGAATAGAAAGTCGCCTACCAAAAGCGATTTTTCCAAAGAGGAGGAAGGAATCGTAAAGGGTTGCATGAAATAGGTGTGAACAATCGTGGCCGCTACCACCGCAAATAAAATAGAACTCACCCACTCACCAGTGGAAGTCCGTGGTTTTAAACTGCGATTCTCAATATATTCCAGCTTTTGGGTATAATTGATATAGTAGGTATAAAACCCCAAAGTTAGGAGCACAAGAATCGTGTCCTTTCGCTGATTGAATCCGAAACTTCGGATGGTTTCTACCCATACTGCCGGGAACATCATCAAATTGACAATGGGGACAAAAAGCAAAATCACCCACCACCAAGGGCGTTTGATGATTTTCATTAATACAACCGCATTATAAACCGGGACCAGTGCCTCCCATGGCTTACGGCCGGCTGCAACATATAATTTCCAGGTTCCTCCAAAATGGACTACCTGAACTATCAAAAAGAAAATGAACCAAGCTGTTATTGTCATATCGTATAATTTTATGAACCTATCACCCAATTAGGAAGGTAGGCCTAAAACATCTTTCATTGTAAATACTCCTTTTTTACCAAGAAGCCATTCTGCGGCTACCAATGCCCCAATCGCAAATCCTTCACGGGAATGGGCTTCGTGGGTTATCTGTATGGAATCTATTATTGAATCGTATCGAACATGATGCGTACCCTTTACATCACCTTCCCTAACGGAATGTATAGGAAGTGAATTTTCTTCTTTAGCCTCCAATTTCCATCCTGCTAAACCCTGGCTTTCAATGATACCTTCCGCTAAAGTAATAGCCGTGCCACTCGGGGCATCCTTCTTTTGGGTATGGTGAATTTCCTCGATAGAGGCCCGATACTCCTTCCAAGGACGCATCAAATTTGCCAAATGGATGTTCAGATTGAAAAACAAATTGACTCCAACACTGAAATTGGACGCATAGATGAAACCTCCGTTACTCTTTTCACATAAGTTTATGATGGTCTCCCAATCCTTTAACCAACCCGTAGTACCACTCACCACCGGAATTCCTGCCTCAAAGCATAGACTAATATTTTTCACGGCAGCTTCGGGTGTTGAAAAATCGATTGCGACATCTGCAGAAAGGAACGCCCCATCTTCTGTATTGGCAGATCGCTTATAAACAATTTCATGCCCTTTACCGAGGGCCAACTTTTCAATGGTTTTTCCCATTTTTCCATATCCCAATAGTGCTATTTTCATTTTAGGGTATAGGTTAAGGAAAGTCCGTAGCTAGGCTGAACATCCAGTGAATTCGTATTGATTTTTGGCAGTAAGGTAAGGTCTTCACTGATATTATACTGCTGTAGATGAGCGTCGACATTCGCATCCACGATGTTTAGTATGTAAAATGCTAAAGAGACGATGATACTCGTATCCCGATTTCTTCCAGCAGTTTTCTGTGCATCCCGCAATCGCTGATCGGAGATTCCTTGAAATTCATCGTCTGTGAAACCTGCCAATCTGCGTTTATAAGCATCCCGAAACCGGTTGTAGTCGTTCGTATTTTGAACGTAGAAATAAATACCGGTGCCAATTCCAGCGTAAATAATAGGAATCTTCCAGTATTTCCCATTGTGGGCCTGACCGAGTCCAGGTAAAACTGCCGAATAGAATGCAGCTCGCGATGGACTTAATGGGTCATATTCCATTTTGTTTACCACAGTATCCTTTACAACCAATAAGGAATCTTTACTTACGGTAAGAGAATCTGTTTGAGCAAACAAGCCGAGGCTACCCAATAGAAAGAGGATATGAAATAGCCTAGTTCCCACGCTTTATCAGGTTCATGATACGTTGAAAATC
>CAZOSF010000030.1:0-1617 GCA_964582415.1 uncultured Alteromonas sp. | reverse complement strand
CTGATAAAGCCATCCCGCATTCCCGTTTGAATTATCGGATCTAACTTTAGCAATCGAAGGTAATTGGTTACCGTCGACCGATTCTTACCGACGCGTTCACTTAATTCTTCTTGGGTTACCTGAATCTCTTCGATGAGTCGTTGATAGGAAAGAGCGATTTCTATAGGATCTAAATCCTGACGCTGTATGTTCTCCACCAAAGCCATTTCAAGGGATTCTTGATCGTTGGCAATTCGGATATAGGCAGGAATGGTCTGTAGGCCTATGAGTTTTGAAGCACGGAAGCGACGCTCTCCACTTACCAATTGGTATTTATTGAAATCGGTTTTACGAACCGTAATCGGCTGAATAACACCCAATTCTTTTATGGAAGAGGCGAGTTCGCGGAGGGTTTCCTCGTTAAAGCTGGTTCGGGGTTGGAAAGGGTTCATTTCGATGGCATCCAGCTCCAATTCTACAATGTTCCCTACGACTTTGTCTGCATTCTTGTCCGAAACCGATTTGATATCGTTATCCGGATCCTTCAATAAGGCGGACAGTCCTCTTCCCAATGCCTGTTTCTTGGTTGCTTTCGCCATAAATCCCTACACGTTTTTTTCAATTAATTCCTGTGCCAAACTTAAGTAATTATTGGCACCTTTACTACTAGCGTCGTAACTAATAATACTTTCACCGTAACTGGGCGCTTCACTCAGGCGCACATTCCGCTGAATAATGGTTTCGAATACCATTTCATCGAAATGCTTTTTCACCTCTTCTACGACCTGATTGGAAAGGCGCAAACGGGAATCGTACATGGTGAGCAATAAACCTTCAATATCAAGATCAGCATTGTGTATTTTTTGAATACTCTTGATGGTGTTAAGGAGTTTTCCCAACCCCTCCAAAGCAAAGTATTCGCACTGAATGGGTATGATGACCGAATCGGCGGCAGTTAGTGCATTTAATGTGAGAAGGCCTAAGGATGGGGCACAATCGATTAGTATGTAGTCGTACGAGTTTTTCAACTCCCTAATTGCGGTACGCATCATGTATTCTCGATTTTCCTTATCGACCAATTCTATTTCGATAGCTACAAGGTCGATATGCGCCGGAATCAAGTCCAAATTTGGGGATTCGGTAGGAATGATAGCCTCTTTAGCCGTAACGGTATGCTCAAGAAGTTGGTACGTACCCACATCCACACCTTCCACTTCAATACCCAATCCAGAGGTAGCATTGGCTTGTGGATCTGCATCTATCAGCAGTACCTTTTTCTCCAACACACCTAAGGAGGCCGCAAGATTAACCGAAGTGGTTGTTTTTCCGACACCACCTTTTTGATTGGCAATAGCAATTATTTTACCCATTAAATTCCTACAAATTTAGGTTTTAAAAATACGATTAATTATGGGCTTTGAAAACCCATTTTGTTAACAGGAAGTGAACAATGCCTCCCATTTTATGGGATTTTTCAAGCATTGAACATCAAGGTGTTACCCTCCCATTCAAAGAGGGTTAGGGGGATGAGCGTTTACTTCGACTTTATGAGGCGGATCATGGAAAGTGTCTTTTCACCCAAAGCCCCAAAATAATTGCCCCAGCAATGTATTTATTTTGTGCCTTTGGCCACCCACG
>CAZOSF010000029.1:0-27058 GCA_964582415.1 uncultured Alteromonas sp. | reverse complement strand
CCGCTTTTTACCTTTTGCCCGTATTTGTCATAGTCGACGTTTCTTACTTTTTCGGCGACATTTTCATATCCTTCCTTGAACTTTTTTTCAATATTCGAGATATTGATGGGTTCTCCTGTCATTTTCAACTTTTCGGAAGTTGTTAGGGCAGGGGGAACCAAAATCCAAAATAGAATATATACTAATATGAAAGTACCACCGGAGAAAAGTGTCAGCAATACCCAAAGGAGTCGAATCCAAATAGCATCCAATCCTAGATAGTGTCCAAGACCAGAAGATACCCCTGCGATATATTTGTTGTCTACATCCCGAAATAGCTGTTTGTAACTAGAGCTACGGTGCGAGCTTGCTTTGGGTTGATCGTCAAATAGCTCTTCATCTACTGCATAATCTTCGGGTTGCCCCATAACGGCGATGACCTCATCCAATTCTTTGATGGTAACCACTTGGGATTGCCGTTCCAATTTTTCAGAAAAGAGCTCGGCTATACGGGCTTCGATGTCCTTAATGATTTCATCGCTTCCTTGAGGGTCGCTCAGGGATTTACGGATGGCCTCCAGGTACCGTTGCAATTTCCCAAAGGCATCTTCATCGATGTGGAAAAAAGTTCCCGCTAAATTGATATTTACTGTCTTGTTCATTTTTTGGAGTTTTCACTGGTTACTTTGTTCACCGCTTCTTGCAATTCGCTCCAAGTGGTGTTCAATTCTTTTAAAAATAATTTTCCTGTTTCAGTAAGTCCGTAGTACTTACGCGGCGGTCCGCTGGTAGATTCTTCCCAGCGATAGCTGAGAAGTCCGGCGTTTTTGAGGCGGGTGAGTAGGGGGTATACAGTACCTTCCACTACCAACATTTTTGCCTCCTTCAAGGATTCAAGGATATCACTGGTATAAGCCTCTCCGTCTTTTAGGATGGAAAGGATACAGAACTCCAAGACCCCTTTACGCATCTGTGCTTTTGTGTTTTCAATTTTCATAGGGCTCTTTCGTTTAGGTGAGACAACAATTCGTCTCTTGTCACTATATAGTGAGGATTGAGTTGTTGTGGACCCATTTCACAGGTCACTTGCTCCTTAACTTGGTCGACATTTGCCATCGCAGGCGTTTCACCCACATGGAGAACTTGCAAGACAAGTGCCAACAAAAATTTAACTAGCGTGCTCATTTTTTGATTGATTTTGATTGTTAGCCAACACGGGGTCGGCAGGTTTGATGAATGGTATGGTGAGCGGGTACTTATAAAGTTCCCCTCGACTTGCTGTTACCGTAGCACTGATTACTGCATAGAGTTCGAACACAAAAATTCCCAAAAGGATCACCATGACCACAAAGAACAGGGTGAGGTATCCAGTAAGGTTTTGAATGTTGTTCCAATCGAATCGGTCTACGTGATGTTCGATAACTTCGGCCCAAGCAATAAAATCGGTTGCAAAGGCTATGAAGAAAGGAAGGCTTACCAATCCAATCACTAAAGCATATAAAAAGATGCTTAATTGAAAGTTTATTGCCTGTCTTCCATGTTCGGCTACAAAAGATTTCTCCTTGTTGGTACCCCAAAGAATAAGGGGAACGATAAAATTACCGAAAGGAAAAAAGTACTTCGAGAACGTTGATAAATGGATCAACGCGGCTACATTTTTGTGATTTTCTGAAGGATTAGTTTCCATTACTTATTAATTTCTTATACAAATATATGTCTAAAAACAGGTAGTATGTTACGCAAGGTACTAAAATTAACAATAAATTAACAAATTGAAAAAGGAGGAGGAAAGGCGGAATCTGTGTATTTTAGCCCTATGCAACTATCACCGCGTAAAATTACTTGGTTTACTTTTTTTAAACTCCCTTCCGTTTATTGGTTGGGTATCCGGGTAACTTCTATTTCCAAAACTACTTGTATAGCAAAGGTGAAATTCAGGTGGATCAATCAAAATCCATTCAAATCGATGTTTTGGGCGGTACAGGGAATGGCAGCCGAGTTGACTACGGGGGCCTTGGTGATGCAATCTATTCAGCAAACCCAACAACCCATATCGATGTTACTGATCGCCTCAAAGGCCACATTTCATAAAAAAGCGCGTGGACGCATTCAATTTTCCTGTGAAGAAGGAGAAAAGGTTGATCGATTGATAAGGGAATCTCTAGAGAGCGGACAAGCTAAATCAGAGTGGCTGCATTCTATTGGTATCGATGAAAAGGGGGAAATTGTGTGTGAATTTCATTTTGAATGGTCCGTAAAACCAAAGCGTTAACAAAACATTAAGAAATTTTTATGACTCGTGAAAGGAGTTAGCTCAATTTTTGTTACTTTTTTTTCGTTATATTTAAGTCGCAAATTTAAATTCATTAGCCTATAGACAAAACTACTTAACCTAACTCTTAAATACTTTACTATGGCTAGAGCAATGTTCGATTACACCAAAGCAGTGCTAAAAAAAGTAAGTTTTGATGTCAATCTGTTCTGCAAAGAGTTGAAAAAGGCGCTGCAAAGGCTTCTTCCCCATGAGATCGAGGAGCTAAAAATATGGGTAAATTCACTCATACAGCAGAACCCCCAACTAAACCAATGTTTAATAATTTTAAATGAATAAAAAAACCCTCCAGCTGGAGGGTTTTTTAGTTAGGATAGCGGACTTATTATTTTTACGTCCTGAAATTGTATCGCTCCCCTTACAATACCCGATATCACTTTATAGAGCGCGTCGATGATCTGTAGCTTCAATTCGCTTTTCGGATAAATAATGCTCACTTCCCGTGCAGGTGAAGGATCATTAAAATATCTAAGATGTCGCTGCTGGTCTTTATTCAAATCTAGGGTATGTAAATACGGAAGCAGGGTCATGCCTAATCCTTCGTGTGATAGTTTTACCAAGGTTTCGAAACTTCCACTGGTAAGTTCGAAAGCGTCGTTATGCGCCAATTTATTTGCTTTACATAGATTAATCACCCCATCGCGGAAGCAATGCCCATCTTCCAAGAGGAGTATATCATCCAAATCCAAATCCAAAGGATCTATTCTTTTCTTCTGAAACAACCGATGTTGTTCAGGAACATAGCCTACAAAGGGTTCATAATACAGGGCGCGTTCCTTAATTTTATCATTTCCCAGCGGGGTAGCTGCTATGGCGGCATCTAAGTGCCCGTCCAACAACTTTAAAATAATGTCTTGGGTGGAGAGTTCTTCAATTTTTAAATGAACCTTTGGGTACCGACTTGAGAAGGTTTTTAAGAACATGGGTAGCAGGGTTGGCATTACTGTCGGAATAATTCCCAAACGGAATTCCCCCCCAATAAATCCCTTTTCTTGGTCGACTACATCCTGCATCCGATCGGCTTCATTAACGATGTTTCTTGCTTGATTGACAATCTTCATTCCCACTGCGGTGAGCTCTATAGGTTTTTTACTACGATCAAAAATCAGAATATCCAATTCCTCCTCAAGTTTCTGGATCTGCATACTCAAGGTAGGTTGGGTAACGAATGTGCGCTCCGCTGCCTTCGTGAAATTTTTGTGCTCAGCGACGGCTAGAACGTATTTTAATTGGGTAATTGTCATGGATGGGTCGTTTCTACAAAAATACGAATATCTATAGACAAAAACTATTTAAGATAAAGGATATTTAGATTTCATCTATAAAAAAAACCAGCACTTAGTGCTGGTTTTTCATTTGATGGATTTCAAATTATAGCCGTATTTCCATTTTGATGTCTTCGCTCCCCACCTCAAACTTGGCAGCTTCCCAAGTAGGGGGTCCCATTGCCATATTATTGTTGGAAGCACCCCACATTTCCTTGGGCATCCCATTGGGTTCACGATCCATTACTTTGTTGCCGTTTTTGTCATGATACAAAAGAATGGCATAAGTTCCTGGTGTAACGTTTGTGAAAACCACGGTGGAATATCCTTCCAGTACCGCAGTATCTACCCCTTGAACGGGTTCAGCTTTCATAAAAGTAGCTTCATCGTAAAGTCCAGCAATCATAGAACCTCCGTACCCTGGTACTGGTACATGAACTGTTATAGTGATTCCTTCATTATTGGTGGCATTGGTCTGGGCGTTGCTTTGAAAGCTTCCCAAAAAGGCGATAATGGCAATTACTAGGTATTTCATAAGTGTCGATTTTAAAGTGTTATTGATTTATTGAACACTTCAAAGGTGTGGGAATTTAGGAATGTTTTTTAAAAATAACTACTCAAACGTGATATTTCCTTACTGAATTGTCAAATTCCTGATTAACTATTGTTTGATTGGATGGAAACTACTATAACAATCCCCTAGCTTTAATCTCCAAGTATTTATTGATGGTATTTACGGTGAGGTTTTCTGGTGCAGTAAGAATGGTTTGGATACCATGTTTGTTCAATTCATTAACAATGAGTTTCTTTTCGTAGATGAATTTCTCTGCTATGGTTTTCTCAAATATAGCTTGTGTCGTGTCAGCAGGTTCCTCAGCAAACTTCATAAGCTCGGTATTCTGAAAGAAAATGGTCACCAACAAATGGGTTCGATTTATAGCTTGTAAATAGGGTAGTTGTCGATGTAAAGCATCTAGGGTTTCGAAGTTGGTATACAACAACAACAAACTCCGCTGCTTGATACTGCGCTTGATTTCAACATATAATCTGGAAAAATCACTTTCCGAAAAATCGGTTTCTATATTGTATAAGGTTTCCACAATGCGGTTCATTTGTCCACCCTTACGCTGAGCTACCACACGGTCCTCCAATTTTTTAGAAAATGTGAACATTCCGGCTTTATCCTGCTTTTTCAAAGCGATATTGGAAATAACCAAGGTGGCATTGATGGCATAATCCAGTAAACTCAGCTCGTGAAAGGGCATCTTCATCACCCGCCCTTTATCTATTACTGAATAAATAGGTTGTGATTTCTCGTCCTGATATTGATTCACCATCAGGTCATTCTTTTTGGCGGTTGCCTTCCAATTGATATTTCGTACATCATCCCCGATGACATATTCCTTGATCTGTTCAAATTCCATGGTATGACCAATCCTTCGAATTTTTTTCAGTCCAAAAAGTTTTAACTGATTGGAGAAGGCCATGAAATCATATTTTTTCAACTGTAAAAAGGAGGGATAGTTCGGCACCATAATGTTTTCGTCCAGACGATACCTTCTGCGCACAAGTCCTAGGAAACTCGATGCGAAAATATTTAGGCTTCCAAAGAAATATTCCCCTCGTTCTGTTGGCCGCACTTGGTACCAGAGCGCTTTTTCCTCACCGCTCTTTAATTCGGTACGAATTTCAAATTCCCGGGCTTGCCACTGTACGGGAAGTTCGTCTATCACTTGTAGGTACACCGCAAAACGATAGGCATTCCCAACAACAATTCGAATATCGTTTTCATCGCCATTCGATAATTTATCTGGGACTTCTCTTTTGGCCTTAATCCCTTCCGGATTTATAAATAGGACGAAGGCATCAAAGACGATAAGCACCAAGAGTCCGAAAAATAAAATTTTCAAGGTTTCGAAGAGTCCCGGAAAGAGAAATGACACCACGAACAAGATCACTAGGCCAGCAATCACGGTGAAAAGGCGTTTACTCAAATAAAAACTCTTCAAAAGCTGCTTCATTTAGCGAGGGATTTCGATGGTTTCTAGAATTTGTTGAATCACCTTGTCGGTCGTAACCCCCTCCATTTCGCGTTCTGGACTCAACATGATGCGATGGCGCAATACTGAAGGAGCCACTTTCTTAATATCCTCTGGTGTTACAAAATCCCGTCCGTTTATTGCTGCCAATGCCTTGGAAGCGTTCATTATGGAAAGGGAAGCCCTTGGGGAAGCCCCCAGAAAAAGACTGGCGTTCATACGGGTATTGTCGATAATAGCAGCGATATACCGCAATAAATGCTTTTCCACTAGTATTTTTTTGATGGTTTTCTGATATTCTGCAATCGATTGCGCGTTCAGGACATGGTCTACCACATCCAAAGCCACGGTATTCTCCCGTTCGTGTTCGTTCACCAAAATTTGCAATTCTTCCTCCACCGAAGGATAGGGGACATTTATTTTAAAGAGAAAACGGTCCAATTGGGCTTCTGGCAAAGCGTAAGTACCTTCCTGTTCAATGGGGTTCTGCGTAGCGAAAACCAAAAAAGGAGGCTGCATTTGGTAGTTATCTCCATCGATGGTGATTTGGCGCTCTTCCATAACTTCGAATAAGGCTGCCTGCGTTTTAGCGGGAGCCCTGTTTATCTCGTCGATAAGAATAATATTCGAAAAGATGGGACCTTTTTTGAACTCAAATTCAGTATTCTTTGCATTAAAGACCGACGTACCCAAAATATCACTTGGCATGAGGTCTGGCGTAAACTGAATTCGGCTAAATGCCACATCCATGGTGCGAGCCAATAACTTTGCGGTAATGGTCTTTGCTACACCGGGAACACCTTCTATAAGTGAATGGCCATCGGCGAGAATGGAAACAATGAGCATTTCCACCATTTCTTCCTGGCCTACAATAACTTTTCCCAATTCCGACTTAATACCGGCAACCGCTTGTTGCAAAGCCGATAAATCGATTCTATTTTCAAATTCTAACGGATTTTCTTGTGCTTCTTCCATAATTTATAGCTTAAAGGCTTCCAATTTTTTGTTCAATTCTATCAAATCCTGTTCGGAATGGACCGATTTATTTTTTAGATGGTCGATGAACAGGATTAATTTTTCCGTTTGTTCAACGGTATGATTGCTTTTTAGGGCCAACTTATTGATAAAGTCTTCTTTTGGGGCGTTGGTATTAATGAAATAATGCGACCGAACATGGGCCATAAAATAGTTTATTTTTTTCGCGATGATATCAGAGAAATCGCCATGCTGTAGGTACAAGCTCCCTACAGTTTTAGTAAATTCCACAGAAGAATTTTCAAGTGGCTGTATGACTTCAATGATCCGTTGTTCCCGTTTTGCCACAAACAAAACAAAAAACACCAATCCCAAAATACTCAAATAATACGCCCACTTCAAAGGAGGATTGGACAAAACGAATTGAATGGGGGAGGAAACCACCTTTTTACCATATTTTAAATAGGAATCCCAATAGACCTTATCTGCTTTAATATAGGACAATACCTTTGCGGCATAGCTCGGGTCGCTTTGTAACAAATAATAGTTGGTAAAGGCATAGGGCAAGGTATGCATGATGAATTCGCCATCTCCATGTCGTAGACGGATTAGGTTCAATGTAGGGTTCTCATCCAATTCATCGGGTGCAAAATATCCCAACGCATCCGTGTTTAGGGTATCGATTACGTCGAAATACGCTTTATAAACTCTTTTCTGGAAATTCAGGGAATCTCCCTTGTTCAATCGTTCATTGTAAAACTTGGGGTGCAATTTGTTTTCAGGAAACACATATTCTGAGTAGGCCTCTATATTCAATGAATCACTTAAAATATACCCAAATTGTAGGGCCGATAGAAAAACTGTATTTCCATTGGCCACATATTTTTTCATGGCAGATACCTGATTGGCATCCAAATAATAATTCTCATTGATAAGTAAATAGGCCGTATTGGTTTCATATTCCTTCTCAACAAAGAATTCGTAAGGATCTATCGAGGTAGACTCCACGGGCACCCCCATCAAATCGGGCAGTTCCTGATATAAAATATAGCAGCCAAAAGGTATTTTGTCTCCAGATGTATAGCTCGGACGCCAATTTAAGGGTTGCGGTCGTACCAGCTCCAGCACGATCACCGAAAGGATAGCTATTCCGATAGCCCATAAGATATTTCGAGACCGTCTATTGAGCATTCGATAAGGATTTGGTTATTTTTTCAAATCGATATTGTGCCTCTTCAAAACCTCGCGCATCCAATGTGAACTCGCCATACCATACATAATCATAGAGGTAACTCACCTCTTTGAATCCCGAACGTACCGATTCTGTTTTTAATTCTTTATAATAGTCGCTATTCGTTTTTTCAAAATGCCATTGAATGTAACCTGCTTTAGAGAGTTCTTTAAGTAATTTCAAAAATCGATATCGCAATGCCAAGCGGTAATTATTCTGTGCCAAGGCATCTGAAATCAGTGTATCGAAGTCGATTCGTTCTATATGTTCCTCACGAACATTAAAATTATTGACCGACGAATTTTTCTTGCTGAATAATGCTCCTGCATCCCGTCCCGATAAGAGTTTCGCTATAAGAACGATGGCGAGGATGATAAGAAGAATATAGGTAAGTAGCTCGAGAAAATTCAAGGTTTCCGGGGATAGTTTAACACCAAAAAGTTCTCCAATTTTTCTGAAGAACCAATTTATTCCCCTTGCGATAAAATTCTCAGCTTCCCCCTCTATGGAGTCCTGATAATCGAAGTCCCTGCCTGAATAACTTTCCTTTAGAGCTCTATTGAACTCACGAACATTAATATGGGAAGAATCGATTCGCACCGAGAGTGAATCGATTTCCTGACCATTCAGGCTACCGAAAATAAAAAACAGCAGTATGTATAACTTCTTATTCACTAGCACCGATTTGGTCGATTCGCTTTCTGGCCGCTTCATTGTACAACTCCTCATGCAGGGTAAAATAGAGTAGGCTATTGGTGAATTGCGAAAGGGATTGAAAAAAGACGTACAACACTAAAAACAAACATAGAATTAACGTCCAAATGATGCTATAGAATGAAGAATCATAAATATCGATGGAATTTTCCACGGAATGATAAATGTAAATTCCCATCAATACTCCGGGAACCATCAGTACCACAAACATGAGCATAAATAGTAAAAAGGAGATGGAAAAGTTGGCCAAAATGACTTTCCAAAATCCAATCGACAAGAGTCGCCATCCTTCAGAGAGTGCCTCTCCCACATCTAAATTTTCCTTCAGCATCACCATAAAAGAAATACCCATCCATGAGGTATAGATAACACCGATAAAGTACTGTGCCAAACTTCCGAAAAAGGGGATAAAAGAAATCACCAGCCCAACGACGATTATGGGAATATAGATTAGGAAAAGAATGAGTATGAAAATCAAAATTTTACCAAAATTGTTGGAGATAAATTTCCAAACCGTTTTGTTATTTGGGTACGTCTCCTTGTCCTCATCATAGGCAATCATATAGGAGGCTGCCAAGCTGTAGTTCAAGATGGCTGTAACGATGAACAATCCCAAAAAGGCAAGCAGTCCCAACCCTATGAATATTTCATTAGAATCATTATTGATAGTGTCGTAAGGGTAGGTGGAAGAAGCCCGAATCATACCAAATAAGCCGGTTACCATCAAATAGCTCACCCCTAAAAAGGCAATCACAAAGATGCCATTAAAACGCAGGAAGATATTGATAAATGGGAGTAGGTTTTCCTTGAGGAAATCAAAGTAAACTGTGATCACATCACCAAGATTTCTTCTTTGTTTAAGATCGATTTTCGGTTGCGACATAGTTTCGATGGAGTTGAATGGGGTAATAAACGTAGTAATATAAAATCAAAGCTAAAGAGGCAAAAATAATAGTAAAAGCAAGAGCTACCGGCATGTTGCTATAACGTGTTATGAATCCTTCTATAAAACCAGCAATGATAAAGAATGGAATGGTGCTTATCACAATCTTCAATCCGTCTTTAGCACCTTTTGCAAAGGAAACCCGACGTGAATAGGTCTTCGGAAATAAAATGCTATTTCCCATAACCAATCCGGCGCAACCTGCTATCACGATAACGGATATTTCGATGGTGCCATGTAGCCAAATCGTCTTTGAAGCTTCAAAGAAAAGATCACGGTTATAGAAAAACGTAAAAAAGGCGCCCAGCATGATACCATTGCTGAATAGGACATAGGCAGTGCCTACCGAGAGGAATGCCCCCAATGCGAAGGCAAAAATGGCCACGCGTATATTATTGATGGTGATTCCCAGGAAGGAGCCTATTTCACTTCCGCTTTTATATATGGCCATAGGCTCGCCCTTATCGATATTGCTGAGGGTTTCATTCACATAGCCATCGCCCAGAATGAGTCGAACAAAGGAGTCGTCATAATAGGTAGAAACGGCTCCAATCGCAGTAGCAATTGCAAAAATGGAAAATGCAATAAGGAGGGTTTTGTGATACTCGTAAAAAAACAATGGAAACTCATATTTCCAGTAATTCAAGATACGATTCTTACTCTCCTTTTTATTCTTATAAATCTTTTGATGCGCTTGCGAAGCAAGTGAATTGAGGTAAAGAAGCGTTTTGCTTTCGGGATAGTAGGACTGGGCGTATGCCAAGTCATTGGTAAGGTGAATGTAGTAATCGGCCAGCTCATCCGGACTTATTTTTGAATTCGCCGTGATGGCTTTTTCAAATGCAATCCATTTTTCTTTATTTTGCTTGACAAATGCCGCCTCTCGCATTTAGAATTTTTGATAAATATAAACACTTGCAATTAGATGGCAAACTTAGTTATCAATACGGCCCAAAATGTTAACCTCGATTACAAAATTGTAAGTGTTGGGGAGCGTATACTCGCGTTCTTTATCGATATCATTTTGTTTTCGCTCTACTTCTTTGTGGTCGAATTGATTACAGATGCCATGGGGGAGGCCTTTACGGATCGGTGGACGGTTTTCGGATTGCAACAATTATTGTTTTTACCGGTAATGTTCTATTCTTTATACATGCATATTATTTTTCAGGGTCAGACAGTAGGAAAAATGATTTTGAAAATACGAGTAGTAAGAACCGATGGGTCACCAGCCCACTGGTCCCATTTTTTTACTCGATGGATGCTTCGATTGGTAGACATTTGGTTGTTTACCGGTTCTGTTGGGCTGCTAACCCTTTTATTTTCGGAAAAACATCAACGAATAGGGGATATGGCAGCAGGAACAGTGGTCATAAGTACCCAAAAGCAAACTACGATATCACATACCATTTTGGAAGAAGTAGAAGCAGACTATCAACCTACCTTTGTAAATGTTACCGATCTTACCGATAAAGACGTTCGCTTGATTAAAGAAACCTTCCTTATTGCAAAAAAATCGGGCGATTTTAAAACGATGAATCTTTTACGGCAAAAAGTAGCCACAGTATTGTCGTTGGAATCTTCTTTGTACGATAAACAGTTTATCGAAACCGTTTTGAAGGATTATAATTATTACACCCAGAATATGTAATGTGGATATCACTCGATAACTTCCGCAGTGATATAAACATTCTGTTTGGGCCACTCCCCATCGTCTGCTGGCAGTTCTGATATTTTTGTAGCCACATCCATCCCTTCAATAACACGTCCAAAAATGGTATAGTTCCCATTCAAATGATTGGTGTATTTATCGGGTCCTACGAAGATAAAAAATTCAAAAGGAGCCGATTTCTTGTCCGGGTTTTCTCGGTATTCCTTTGCTCCTGAAACCGTGCCAAAGGTGTGATTTCTCCCTGGGACAATTTCAGCGGGAAGCAGGTAGGCTGGACCCAGTCGGTTTCTTTTTTGAGGGGTGGTTATATTATCACTATTTCCTCCTTGAATGATAAAATCTGGAACCACTCTATGAAAAAAGGTGCCATCGAAGTATTTCTGCTTCACTAAATAAATAAAATTCGCACGGTGAAGTGGAGTGTCTTCATATAATTGAAGAACCATATCTCCATGTTGGGTACTGATCTTCACCTTGGTCTCTGGATTTTCCCTCCCATATTGGGTAAGGAAATCCACGACATTTTCATTGGTGATTTCAGGATAGGCTGGTTTGGGTTCTTCCTTTGCTGGGGTTTCTTCAACTTTCGTCGTATCTTTATAGATTATCTCTGTGGTGGTTTTTTGGGAACTGTTTTTTTTCTGGTCCTCACCGCAGGAGATTACAAATAATACGAATAGCGTTAAAAAGGTATACTTCATCGATGCGGTTTACTGAGTTTGAAAAACGGGTAGTAAAGGTAAAAAATTTAGAACTTCCAGGCGAGGAGTATCATTTTCGTATGGCCCCTCTCGAACGTCTTCAGGAATTGAAGCGGAAAGCCTATCAAATGGCCTCCGCCAAGCGAGCGGCCGTACTTTGCCTTTTCTATCCCAACCATATCGGTGATACCCATTTTATATTGATTCTTCGTAAGTCTTATAAAGGGGTTCATTCTGCTCAGGTTGGTTTCCCAGGGGGAAAGATAGAAACATTCGATCCCGATTTGAAGGCAACTGCTTTACGGGAAGCCCATGAAGAAGTAGGGGTACCCCCAGGAACGGTCAAAGTACTTAAAGAACTTACCGAAGTGTATATTCCACCAAGCAACTATTTTGTACGACCATATCTGGGAATTTCAAATAATACACCTCACTTTGTACCTCAGATTGAAGAAGTGGATGCCCTTATTGAAGTGCCTGTGCTGGAGTTTTTGAAGGACACCTCAAAAATAACCCAAACATTGTCAACAAGTTATGCTAAAAATATAGAGGTACCTGCTTTTGAATTGCAGGGACATGTGGTCTGGGGCGCCACAGCCATGATGTTGAATGAGGTTCGGGAGTTATTGACAAAGGTGCTATGATACTCCGTTTTTGTATCTTTGCATTCCTGTTTAGGAAATATCTTTTCAAGGACTAAAAAGTATGGGGCTATTTAAACGAAATCCTTTCGGACATATTCTTTTTATAAAAAAGTGGCTCATTCGCATCATGGGAGCCATGACGCATAGTCGTTTTAAAGGATTCAATCAACTACAGATTGAAGGAAGTGATATCATCAAGAACCTTCCGGAGAACAATGTGCTTTTCGTTTCCAATCACCAAACTTATTTTGCCGATGTGGTGGCCATGTTTCATGTTTTTAATGCCAGTTTACACGGAAGGGTAGATAGTATCAAAAATATTGGATATCTGTGGAATCCCAAACTGAACATCTATTTTGTGGCGGCCCGTGAAACGATGCAATCGGGTTTTTTACCAAAAATATTAGCCTATGCGGGATCGGTGAGTATTGATCGAACCTGGAGAAGTGAGGGTAAAGAGGTCAACCGACAGGTAAAATTGAGCGATGTGAGCAATATATCCAAAGCTTTACAGGATGGATGGGTAATCACTTTTCCTCAAGGAACTACCACACCATGGAAACCTATCCGAAGAGGAACGGCACATATTATTAAGCATAACCGACCCATAGTTGTTCCTATTGTTATTGATGGTTTCCGACGATCTTTCGATAAGAAAGGTATCCGAATTAAAAAGAGAGGTATTCTTCAATCGATGGAAATAAAGCCACCTCTTGAAATCGATTATGATAATGAATCTGTGGAAGATATCGTAAAAAAACTGGAGTTTGCCATAGAGCAGCACCCTTCCTTCCTAAAAGTGATTCCTCAGAGCGAACTGGAACAGGAAGAGGCGTTGAATCAAACCCGTCAATGGCGCTATTAAACTTCGATTCGCTTTAATTCCTTATAGTTTCGTTTCAACCTTCTTAGCAAAAGTCCGTACAGCACCCAGTAAAATACGATCAAGAAAGCAATCAGGATCAGTCCTGCCACTATGTTTAGCTTGATGAACATTTCTGGCGGAATTGTAGAATAGAATTCATCTGTATGTAAAATCTCTCTCAATTTGTCTTGGTTGAAATAGTAGTAGATATTTACAAAAAAGAGGAGCAGGGTCGCCATTCCAATATTGTAGTATACGAAATAATGTACGGTTCTACGTGCTTTTAAAATATTCGACATCAATTCTTTAACGGAATTGGTGGCTTGTATTTTTTTGTGGTTTATATAAAACAAATAAATGAAGCCAAAAACGACGACATAATTTAAGATGTTGATCCATAAGAACAGGGTGTTCAAGCCCATTCCTTCTTGGAAGTGTTTGCTAGATTCTGGAATCAAAAAGTACAGGGTGGTCCATAAGACCATCTCGGCAATGCTGATATAAAAAATCCATTTTACCATAGAGGAGGATTTTTTCAGTAACATCGGATAAATTTCTTTCGACGTGAACTTCGGGAAGACCTGCTCCCGAGTCTGCCATTCCTTTCTTAAAATATCTAATTCATCCATAGCTTAGGGGTTAAGAATGCTTCTTAACTTGGATTTAATTCTATTCATTTTTACACGCGCATTGACTTCCGAAATACCAAGGGTGTCTGCAATCTCATTGTAACTTTTATTTTCCAAATAGAGGAACACCAAGGCTTTGTCGATATCGTTCAAGGTTTTTACAGCGTTGTACATCAGCTTGAGCTGTTCTTCTACAGTAGGGTCGTATTCCTCTGTTGTAATTTTAAAACTAACGCTTTCAAAGTCTTGTGTATCTACCCTGCGTTTGCCTTTTCTATATAGGGTAATGGCCGTATTTAAGGCCACTCGATACATCCAGGTACTAAATTTCGAGTCTCCCCTGAATTTCGGAAAGGCTTTCCACAACTGGATTGTAATTTCTTGGAATAGATCATTGTGAGAATCACTGTCGTTGGTATACAGACGACAGATCTTATGCACAATGTTCTGATGTTCCTCCAATTGGGTCACAAAACTATGTTCCAGATTTTCGGTCAATGGTAGCGTTGGTTTGCTTGATTAGTTATCGATTGTAGTATATTGTTACATGCCCCCCAAATTTATTGTTGAACGCGCACAGGTATGGGGCCTCCAGATGAGACCCAATTCCCACCGATTTCATCAATATTCACATCCAATTCGTCTTGGGTATCGATACTTTTAATATTCACTTTGAGCTCGTCATAGGTGTCCACACTTTTTAAGTTGACATTCAATTCATCATATGTACTAATGTCTACAATTCGAACGTCGATGGTATTCAAAGCATCAATGGGAATCATGCGGTAGGAAGCATTCGTTTCCAAAATCGTTTCAGTTTCAATATTGGAAGCGTAGGCCGTGGGAATCCAATGAAATTGCTGGAGGGTTAAGAGGGTTAGACAGATAGCAATAAGGGTAAGGACAGATTTGGTATACAGATCGGTTTTCATAAGTGAAAGATTTTAAATAAAACTACGAATTGAAAAACAAGGACCGTGCCTTTCTAACAGTTTTTGTATTTATCGTACAGGCCTTTTCCGCTTAAAATTAAGGGAATGGCTGCGAGGAGTCGACTTTCTTGCGTAACTTCTCTTTTTGCACTTCCTATATGTTCGGCATAGTCACGCTGCCGGCCGGGAGTTAGGGAATTAAAGGCGTCCCTCAGCTTGTCGTCTTTTTCTAATGCTTTTGTAAGAATGGGGGGAAGGGTAATCGCTTTCTTTCGTTCTGGTTTAAATTCCTTCCCCATTAATGAATTTTGAATGGCTTCTTCGATATAGGATAAAACCAGGTCTTCCGGAATAGCGTCCCCAGCTTCAAAGCGCCATTGTCTTAGGGCTTTGGTCTTTCCTTCTTGTGCATTAAGAAGTTTTTTGTTTGGGTCTTTTAAAAAAACACCTTGATGAAACCAAAGGGCGTAATGATTTTTAAAAGCGGCAAAACCAGCCACCAGTTTACCGTTTAGGGTATAGGTGGGACTGCCCCATTTTACTTCTTCAAATAGTTCAGTAGAATTGAAGATATTTCGAAGCATGTATAATTCACCCGACCATTTTTCATGTTTTTGAATATAAGCCGTGACTTTTTCAGAATCAGTCATTAGTGTTTTACAAACCGGAGGGTTATTTCACCTTCAGCAGCTTCTAAAGTCATAAAATAAATACCACTAGAAAAAGCACTTGTATTGATTTCAAGATTTTCTGAAGTGATATTCGATGCATTAATTTTCTTACCGGCTAAATTATAAATAGTATACGATTTGCCAGTAATCGATGGATGTACATTAAGATGCAAAACTTCATGCACAGGATTGGGATATAAGACTACCTTGCCTGCCAATTTATTGTCTTGATTGGAAAGAAACTGGTCGTATAGAATTTGCAATACATCGATGGGTTCCACACCAGATCCCTGGAAAGGAACTACAATGCGCAACCAAGGATCCCCTGGTTCGTCATCGGGTTGATAGACTACCAAATAGGCCACGGCTGAGGACGTTCCATCGCCGTTTGTCAGACATCTTGAGTCGGCACCGGGAACATTGGCTCCCTGGAGCGCGGACATTAATTTATCGGCTAACGTTCCAGGCGTATTAACAAAATTGTTTTCCATATTATCAATAATAGATTGATTCAATAGAATATTTCCTTGTACGCTGTAATTAGGCCCTTGACGGTCTTCCTTGTAATCATCCGCCAAACTACCTGTCCAACCTGCTGCTCTAGGATTTCCCATTTCATCCAAATCAACCACACCATACTGACGGTATTCTGGATTGAAATTCTGACTGCTACAGGCATCATTATTTAAGAGCCAATCAATTATTTCTTCAGGCGATAGACCCAATTCCATTTGCTCCATACCATTTGCAAGGTTCACATTTGGAACACAGATATAAGCTTGGGAATTAATACCACCTTTTCCTGGTATCATGCTTGTGATCCATGCATCCCAGTTGGCCCCTGCACCATAGACACAGGTAGCTCCTGCCGAACCCACCCAACGTGTGTCTGGGTCCACAGCAATAATTGAAAAGGTATCTTGGGCAGACACTGTCCAACCCATAATCAACAATAGAAAAGCAAGTTGTAATTTTTTCATTGGATTAAATTTTCTTAAAGATACCATTTTTTCGGTCAACTTGTTTTTAACAGTTCGGCAACTAATTTTTACAATTCGGTCGATTGCTTTTTCCATTCCTATTAATCCAACTGTACTTTGTAGCATAAAACTAAAGAAAATGTCAAAGACTGTATTTTATACGATTTTCAGTTTACTCCTCACCCTAAGTATCCATGCCCAAGAGATGGTGAGTGGTAGCGTTACTCAAAAAAACGGGCAACCCATTGAAGGAGTGAATGTGTATTTGGAGGGTACCTATGATGGTGCGTCTACCAATTCTGAGGGTTATTTTGAATTTACTACTGTTGAAACTGGGGTTCAAACCTTAATTATATCTTCTATTTCTTTTGAAACTTTTATGATGGCGGCCGATGTGCGCCAAATGAAGCAATTGAAAATCCAACTAAAGGAAGACATCAGTTCTTTGGAAACCGTTGTAATTTCTGCAGGAACTTTGGAAGCTGGAGATAATAGCAAAGTTTCGGTACTGAAACCATTGGATGTAGTTACTACGGCCAGTGCCTTGGGAGATTTCGTTGGTGCCCTTCAAACCCTTCCAGGGACCTCCACTGTTGCCGAGGATGGCCGACTGTTCGTACGTGGGGGAGATGCTGGGGAGACCCAGATATTTATCGATGGTATTCGCGTATTCACACCCTATACGCCAACAACCAACAACATACCCTCTCGCGGACGCTACAGTCCGTTTTTATTCGACGGGATTACCTTTTCCACCGGTGGCTATTCGGCCGAATACGGGCAAGCCTTGTCGTCTGTATTATTGCTCAACACCATCGATGAACCCGATCAAGAGAAAACAGACATTTCCATCATGTCGGTGGGGCTGGGGCTGGGCAATACCCAAAAGTGGGAAAAAAGTTCATTAAGTGTGAATGGGGGGTATTTCAATTTAGCTCCTTACATCGCATTAATCCCTGATAGAAACGAATGGGAAAAGCCCTTTGAGGCATTCGGTGCCGAGAGTGTTTTCCGCCGAAAATTCGACAAGGGACTATTAAAATTCTATGCAGCCTATGATGCTACTGGTTTCGAGCTCAATCAAGAGGATATCAATTTGGTGGACGGATTCTATTTTAAATTGAAAAACAATAATTTTTACAGCAATGTAAGTTATGAAGGTGATTTGGGTAGCGATTGGAGATTGTACACAGGAGCCAGCTTTACAAGGGCGTATAACGATTTGGTAATCGAGGACCAATTGATCGAGAATACCGACCATTCCGGTCACTTTAAGTTGAAGCTTCGGAAACGGTTCTCGAATCAAGTGAAACTCTATGTAGGAGGGGAGCAATTTCTAACCGATTTTTCGGAGGATTATTCCAATCCCTCCCTGCAAAAAATCTCCTATGGGTTCAATAGTCCCATCACAGCGATTTTTGCGGAAAGCGATTTGATTTTTTCAACCAAGTTCGCAGCCAAAGTGGGATTGCGAGGGGAATACAATGGCTTGTTCGATGAATTTACAGTCTCTCCTCGAGCTTCCTTAGCCTACAAAACATCAAAGCATGGCCAGTTGTCTTTTGCCTATGGGGATTACTATCAGCAAGCCTTTAATGATGTGCTGAAATTCAATCAAGACCTTCGTTCACAAAAGACCCAACATTACATCCTGAATTATCAATACAGTCATAGAAATAGGATCTTGCGAGTGGAGGCATTCCACAAAGAATACAAGGATCTAATCACCTATAATGATGAATTTCCCAACTTCAATTCTGATTTTGGTAATGCAGGGGAGGGCTATGCCCGTGGATTGGATATTTTCTGGAGGGATAATCAGAGTATTAAAAATACCGACTATTGGATAAGTTATTCTTATTTAGATAGTAAGCGTAAATACCTTCACTATCCAGAAGAAGCTACACCGCCCATTGCCAATACCCATAACCTATCTGTAGTGGGTAAGTATTGGATCAGTGACTGGCGCAGCCAGGTAGGATTTAGTTATACATTGGCTAGCGGTAGGACTTTTACCAACCCGAATGAACCAGGATTTTTAAATAATAAGACCAAACCCTTCAATAGCGTGAGTATCAACTGGGCGTATCTTATTTCACAACAGAAGATTTTGTACTTCTCGATTAATAATGTATTTGGTTTCAACAATATCAATGGGTATCAATACGCCAATATGCCAGATGCTACTGGAAATTTTAATCGACGTGCTTTGCGTCCCGCTGCCGACCAGTTCTTTTTTGTGGGCTTTTTTTGGACGTTGAGTGCTGACGGCAAGGAGAATCAGTTGGATAATTTGTAAGTAGAGACAAGAGTCAAGAGACAAGATTTTGGAAACCTAAAACCTATTTCACATTTCAGAAACCAAAAACGACAATTGGGTAAATAATTTTGGTGTAAGGAAAGAGAATCCAAGAAATTTGAATCAACATTAAAATCAATAAATCATGCAATCGGTTATTCACTATTTAGCTTTATTACTAACAGGAACACTTCTTCAAGCACAGAACACGGTGGAAGTTACCATGACCCATTTCGACAGCGATACAGGAAAAGCGCATGCAGCTTTGTTCAATGACGAATCGAAATTCCTAAAAGAGGGAATAGCCTATCAAGAGGCAGTGATCAATGGTAAGGTTGCTGTGGTACGATTTACGGATGTACCGGATGGCACCTATGCAATCTCGTGTTTTCATGACGAAGACAGCAATGGTGAACTGAACATGCGTATGGGAATTATTCCTTCAGAACCATACGGAACCTCTAACGACGCAAGGGGCTTTTTCGGACCACCAAAATGGGAAGACGCCAAATTTGAAGTAAAGAATGGGGAAGTCAAAAAACTAACCATCAAAGTAAAATAAAATGTTAGGAATTATACTCAGCCGATTGGGCAGATTCAAAAGACTGAAAGCACTATTGCTGCTAAGTATTATCGTCCTAGTCATTGGAATTGGAACCATGTTTTTATAAATTCACATAATCAATCACTATGAAAAAAGTATTTATTCTTGCCATTGCCTTAATCTCCTTTCCGCTTTTTGCTCAGTCGAAATACGAACAAGGCATGGAAAAAGCCTTTGAACTCTGGAGAAGTGGAAAGCCTTGGGAAGCTGCAAATTTATTTGAGCGGATCGCTCAAGCCGAACCGGACGAATGGTTGCCTCCCTTTTACGTAGCTCAGGTGAATGTATTCAATAGTTTTAATGAAAAGGACGAGGAACAACTCACCGCGAAATTGAAAAAGGCCCAAGATTTTTTAAATGATGCCAAGGCTATTTCAAAAGACAACGCTGAAATATTGGTGTTACAGGCACAATTATATACGTGTTGGGTGATTTTTGATGGTCAAAAATACGGCATGACCATGAGTCCGAAAGTAATGCAACTCTATCAAGAGGCCTATGCCTTAGAACCAGACAATCCGCGAGTAGCTTTTGGAAAAGTAGAATGGGAAATGGGTGCCGCTCGATTTTTCGGGCAGGATATCAAACCTTTTTGCCAACAATTGAAGCAGGCTGTGGCTTTGTTTGATACCTATGAGATCAAGGGGAAGTACTATCCGAATGGCGGAAAGGAATATGCACAACAATCTTTAGCACGTAATTGTACAGAAGAATAATGAAGTTTTTTTTCAAAGAAATAGGAAGAGCTTTTTTTGTTGGAACGCTGGTGTTTTTAGTCATTGGCGTGATACAGTTTTTCAACGGACAAGAAACACCTTCCGGCAAGGATTTGTTGATGAGCTTCTTACTCAATCAAGTCTACGCTGTTTCCCTCTATATGGTCAACGCCTATTTCTTTGTCTATTTAATGCGCCGACAAAAGGGCAACCGATTTAAATTGGAACATTTGGGTAAAGGAATGCTCGGCACCATATTTCTTTCGGTTGGGGTGATTTTCATCATTCGATTGATAGCTATTGTTGGTTTTATGGGGATTTCCTTTTCCGAATTCTGGCAATCCGAAAGTCCAAGGTTCTACTATGTTTCTTTGGTCATTGCCATTGTTGTATCATCTGTATTTTATGCTTTTTACTACTATAAGCACAAACAGGAGAGCAAAGTTAAGGAGCAGAAAATTATCGCGGGAGCAGCCTCCGCTCAGTTTGACGCCTTGAAGAATCAGCTGGATCCACATTTTCTTTTCAATAGTTTGAACGTATTGACCAGCTTAATAGAAGAGAATCCTATCGCAGCCACCCGATTTACCACTTCCTTGTCGAAGGTTTATCGATATGTTTTAGAACAAAAGAACAAGGAGCTGGTAACGGTAGAGGAGGAACTGCGCTTTGCAAAAATTTATATGTCTCTCATTAAAATGCGTTTCGAAGACAGTATTGTCTTTGAGGTACCAGAGGTGTTAAGCAATCCGGAAGCCAAGGTGGTTCCCTTGTCCCTTCAGCTGCTATTAGAAAACGCAGTGAAACATAATCAAGTCACACCTTCCAACAAATTGCATATTCGAATTTATGAATCGGAAGGGGATTTGGTGATTGAAAATAATATACAACCTAAAAAAGTTGTAAAGGAGAGCAGTGGTGTAGGCCTACGGAATATCCGTCAGCGTTACCATTTGCTTACAGATCGTCCCATGCGGGTTGAACAGAATGACAAGACCTTCTGGGTTCGAATTCCTTTACTCACACAAAGAATAGAAGTAATGACAACACAAGCTAGTTATATCAACGAAAAGCGTTTCGAACGCGCCAAAAAACGAGTCGATGAATTGAAAGGATTCTATGTTCATTTTACCATTTACCTTATCATGTTACCCGTGTTTATTTATTTAAACTTTATATCTACTTCCTATCCGTGGGCATTGTTTCCCATAATAGGATGGGGATTGGGATTGACAGGACATGCCATGGAAGTTTACCGATACAATCCCTTCCTGGGCAAAGACTGGGAGGAGAGAAAGATTCGGGAATTAATGAAAAAAGATAAATAAATCGGCCCATTAACAATTGAGAAAGGAATTTCTACAATTCGGTAGAAGACTTTTTCCTGCCCATGATGCCTGTAGTACTTTTACTTAGAAATTAATAACCAACAACATGGAAAATAACAGTAAAGAAAATAAGTATCTACGCGCCAAGGAGCGTGTTGCGGAAATGAAGAAATTTTATAGTAGCTTATTATTTTATATCATTTTCATCGGCTTTCTAGCCGCGCTGAACTATTACACCAACAATTGGAGTTATATGTGGTTCTTGTGGGCTGCTTTTGGATGGGGTATTGGATTGATTTTCCAAGCCATCAAGGCATTCAACTGGACCCCATTTATGAACAGGAACTGGGAAGAACGAAAGATCAGAGAATTCATGGAGAAAGAGGATGATAACTTAAACAATCAACGATGGAGTTAAGCATAAACAAGAATAATTTGAAAATGAAACCAGAAGATAGAGCAATCGCACACATAAAAAACATTCAAGGATTTTATCGACACTGCTTGATGTTCTGTATTATGGTTCCGATGTTTCTCTTGGTTCGATATTTATTGATTCCCTCTTTTATTGAAGAAATATCAGATCAAGGGTTTCAAAAATGGTTACATTGGAATACCCTGCTCATGCCAGCAATTTGGGCTTTGGTATTGGGAATACACGGTATCGTTGTTTTTTGGATACTACCGCGAAGGAATGCCAAATCTAAAAGTAAGAGTGCGTCAAAATTTAGTAATGAAAATCAATCGAGATGGAAATAGTAGAAAGTATGGAAATCAATGAAAAAGAGAAATACGAAAGAGCACAAAAACGCGTAAAGGAAATCAAAGGGTTTTATACGCACTTAACGGTCTACTTATTAGTCAATCTGTTCTTGGTGTTTGCTCAATTGGGAATATTCAGTGGTACGCTAAGGATAGGCATGCCGGTTTGGAGTTATTTTACCACGCCTTTCTTCTGGGGGATAGGATTGTTTTTCCATGGCCTGTATGTCTTTAAGGATAATTTTGGCTTCTTGAAAAATTGGGAAGAGCGCAAGATCAAACAGTTTATGGAGGAAGAGGAACAACAATACAAGGAGACTTTTAAAGACAATAGCGACTGGAAATTTTAAACATTCACACAACAACCCCTATGAAAGTACTGATTATCGAAGATGAAAAACCTTCTGCGCGTCGTCTGCAACGGATGTTGGAACGATTGGAGGTACAGGTAGATGAAATGTTGCATAGCGTGGCCGAGTCGGTGGAATGGTTTCAAAACAATCCTCAACCCGATCTGATTTTCTTGGATATTCAGCTTAGCGATGGGCTTTCTTTTGAAATCTTTGAAGAGGTACAGGTGACCTCCGCGATTATATTTACCACTGCCTTTGATGAATACGCTCTTCAGGCCTTCAAATTGAATAGCATCGACTATTTATTGAAACCCATAGACGAAGAAGAATTGGAAACTGCCGTTGCAAAATATCGACAACGAATTCCACAAAATCAGAATGTTCAACTCAATTTTGATGATATTCGAAAGTTGTTGGGAAATCCTGTAGAACGTGAGTATAAGAAGCGATTTACCACCAGAATTGGGCAACACATCAAAATGATCCCAATAGACGAGATTGAATGCTTCTACAGTGAAAACAAAGGAACCTATGCACACACATTTGAGGGGCGCTCTTTTTTATTGGATACCACCATGGAGCAACTGGAAGGGGAGATTAGCCCAGAGGTGTATTTTCGAATCAATCGTAAGTTTTATGTGAATATCAATGGGATAAAGGACATCATCAGTTACACCAATAGCCGACTTCAACTGAAACTACATTCCTACAAAGAGGAAGAGGTCATTGTGGCAAGGGAAAAGGTGAAGGATTTTAAATTGTGGTTGGAGTAATTTTCGATTAATCGGAAAGGATATTTGTTTCAAATCCGTCGATACTCTGGGTATTTTTTTCTTTCCAATACGTTTCAATACCTTCAATTCCTTTAGTATCCGACCAATCCTTTAAAATGGTACGCTCTTCTTTGAATTCCATAAGGGGAACCGCAAAACCACAAGATGTTTGCACCAAATCGACATGCATTTCTAAAATTTGACGAGCGCCATTGTCTTGCGGGAAAAGGCTCTTGTACGATTGGAATTCATTATCCCTGGGATGAAAGCATTTGGCCTGTCCATAAAGCCGTAAAATCATTGGTTTTCCTTCAAAGCTGCAAAACATTAGAGTCATCCTTGAATTCTTTAACAAATGAGCCGCGGTTTCATTACCACTACCTGTAAGGTTTAACCAAACCACTGTATTGGGATTTACAATGCGCAAGCTATCCATTCCCTTAGGAGAAACATTCACTCTTCCTTCTGCCGCTGCCGTACCCACAAAAAAAATGGGTTGTTTTTCTATGAACTTCTTTAATTCGTTAGGTATCTCTTTAAGTTGTTTTCCCATAGCCAGACTCATTAATTATCGAAATAATTTAGGAACGAACTGCGACAAATAAATTCGCCAATTTCTCCAAATATGCCCACCTTCCGATTCAACGTATTCATACGGCATTTTTAAGCTGTCCAATTGGTTTCGATATGAATTGTTCTGTTCGTAAAGAAAGTCGGTTTTACCAATGGCAATCCAGTACAATTGATATCCATTATCCCTCTGAAGCGTTAGGGTTTCTTCAATATTGCTGTATACTTTTCCTGTCGCATCCTTGGTGGGAAGTATGGCTGCGGAAAATAACCCTATATAATCGAAAGTATTGGGGTAATAGCGAGAAATATGCAGGGAATGAAAACCACCCATGGATAGTCCGGCAATGGCCCTATGCGCCTTGTCGGGCTTTACTCGATAGTTATTTTCAACAAAATCGATAATCTCATGGAAGCTGGCTTCATATTCCCCGTTCATACTACGCGATACACGAAATTTGGGTTGATAGTAACCGTCCTTCCCCATACCAGGAGTGGCATCTTGAACCACATTTCCGTTGGGCATGACCACGATCATGGGTTTTGCTTTTCCTTGTGCAATTAGATTGTCCATGATTTGAGCCGTTCTACCCAATTCCATCCATGCCTCTTCATCCCCTCCAGAACCGTGAAGGAGGTAAAGAACAGGGTATTGATCGTTCGAATTTTCATATCCTGGCGGTGTATAAATGGTAATTCTACGATCGAATCCCAAGGATGGAGAATCATACCAGCGTTTTGAAACGGTTCCATGGGCCACATCGTTCATCGTATAGAGGTTGGCTTGTTGGCCTTCAATAATAAAGATGTTCATCACCTTGGCGATATCTCGAATACGAAACGGATTACTGGGGTCGTCGATTGTTAAACCATCTAGAATGAAGGAGTAATTATAGAGTTCCGGTGTTAAGGTCGGTGTTGTATAGGTCCAAATTCCATTATCTCCTTTTTTCATCAAAGCTTTTCCGGGGGCATCTACCGATCCGAAAGGGCTTTCCACTTTAATGGTAGGTAGAAAATCACCGGTTACATATACAGAATCTGCTTTTGGAGCAATCAATCGAAAGGTTACGGAATGATCTTCATGAATTTCTGGAGAGACTATTTCCTGATTTAAGAATAAATTCTCTTGTCCAAATGTAACTGCGCTAAAGAGAATAAAGAATATAAAATAGGGGGAGATTTTTAGCATGTTCTGGTAATTTTTCTGATTTATTGGAGAGTTTCGAAGGTACGACTAATTCGAAAAATGGAAAAGTTAGGCATTAGGTATTTTGGCCTACTTCCAAAACGGGAACACGGACGATTTCTACTGTAGTAGATGCCAATTCTACCTTTCCTTCTGTGGCATTAATTCGCTTGTGAATTTCTTCATTCAAGCGATGGTGGGTAGACCTCCTTTTTTTATAATCAACAATATAACGAAGGTTGAAATGAATCCAATTGTCTGTTAATCGAATCGCTAGGGAAGGGGCGACCTCCGCATTTTCCACATAGTATTTTTTGACCACCGATTGCCATTCTGCAAGGGATTCATGAACATATGAGGATAATTGCTCACTGGCCACTCCCATGATAATGGATTTGGCCAATTCGGTATCGGAACCATACCGTATTGGAAGGTTTACCTCGTCCCATACAAATGGAAAATCCTGAGAATAGTTATAAACAGGGCCTTTAAAGACGAAAGCATTACTGAGCTTCACAATCCTGCCGCTATAGTTATCGCTAGAAACCCATTGCCCAATTTCCATCATGGTGGTGTAAACGGAATCGATATCTATGACATCTCCTTTAATTCCGTTTATTTCAATTCGTTCGCCGGGCTGATAGACTTTAGCAAAAAAAATGTAAAAGGACCCAGCGACACTTAAAATAAGCTCTTGAAGGGTAATGGTAATCCCAGCGGTAAGTAGACCGATAGCCATACCAAAATCACCAATGCGACCCGTAAAATAGGTAATGGTGATGATGAAAATGATGAAGTATCCAAGAATTTCTACCCCTTTTTGGGCTTTGTATTTAACGGTAATATCGGGTAATTTTCTTTTAAGAATCCGACGAATCCAGCCTACAATTACCAAAATCAGAACTACCCATAAAACATATTTCACAAAATGAAACACGGTGGGATGTTGAACGAGCCAATCGTATAGGGCTTCTAACCGGTCCATACCTCAGGATGATACAGAAAGGTACGGATTCCTGTTATACTGAAAACTGACTAAGGTCATACTTCGAGGTTGCAGGGAATCAGGATTTCTCGTTGTTTTATGGATTGTATACCGCCACCGCAATTTTTGAGTCGGCCGTACCATAGTAAAGAAACCATTTCCCCTCAAAAAAGACCAATCCTTCCACAAAACAGACTTCATTTACCTCACCCACCCGTTCGTAGTCTTTATCGGGATGGATGAAATAAGAGGTTGTACGATTTTTTAATGCATAAGGCCGCTTCGCGTCAAAAAGGGCCTGTCCTGCAGCATAGGTGTATTTTGGTAATTCAGGATCGTTATAATTGGCTGCATTACTACCATTGTAGATGAGCAGTATACCTTCTTCCTTAAGAATAGCGTAGGGTCCTGGCTCTACCAACCGACTGTCCCAATAGCCCATACGGGGGTGGAGGACCGATATTCTTGCTTTGGATTCAGCATTGAGTGCAGGATACCAATCGATTAAATTCTCCGAATACATCATAAAAAGATTCGTATCGCCATAATACATCCAATATTTATCATCGATTTTCTGAGCGACTATTTTAGAACCCAGTTGCTTAGCTATGATGGCGCCCGCTTTCGACCAGGTATCACGATAAACGGAATCTTTTAATACCAAACCATGTTTGGTCCAAATTTTTAAATCAGGGGAAGAAGCAATCGCCAGTCGCGCGGTTTTACCATCGTAGGCGGTATACGTCATAAAGTAGCGTCCCTCTGGACTTTCCACGATTCGTGGATCTTCAACTCCATCAAAATAACAGAAATAGCAGTCTTCGGTATTTTCAAAACCAACCCCCATTTTTTTATAATTCCACTCAAAGGTTTTCATGGCATCTTCGTCGGGATAGAAAATAGGGGT
>CAZOSF010000028.1:0-27878 GCA_964582415.1 uncultured Alteromonas sp. | reverse complement strand
CCCTGAAATTATATGATTGTAGCGAATTCGATGCATTATTCAAAGAATTCGAAAAGGGCATCATTGCCAAGCAAGTTAACACCACCGACCGAAGCCGATTACTTCAAATTGAAAATCTGAAAGAGATCGGTTACACAGAAGGACAGCTTAAAAAGTTGCGATTCATGGAATTGGAAACTGACCTGGACAATGACTTCAGTAACCAAGAATATTTGATTTATGTTATGGACCCAATGCTTTGTGGAACAGGCGGCTGCTCCTTGTACATTGTAGATGGCAAAGGCAATACCCTTTCCTATATGACTGTAACCAAATTACCTGTATATACTGTAATGCCAACAGCGGCCTCCCAGCAGACAGAATTGGGAAAATGGCGCGATTTATATGTTTGGAGCAATGGTGCCTTCCGACAATTAAAACATAACGGAACGTCCTATCCGATGAATCCGAGTACAGAAACAGAGGTAAGTGAGTTGGAAATCACCTACCATCCTGAAAAATATAGAATACTTTTAAATTATTTAAATTGATCCTAATTCAAAAAGCGCCTTAAAGGCGCTTTTTTTATTGTGGAACGCTTTCTTGAAACTCCGATATTCGAATCAACTTTTTTGAGAGATAATGAAAGCGCATAAACAACAGCACACCTGATGCCGTTAAACCGGCTAATAGACCAATCCAAATACCCGCACTCGCATAGTCTGTATACATTCCCAAATAATAGGATATCGGGAATCCAATGACCCAATAAGCGATAAAGGTGATGAAGGTAGGAATTTTTACGTCCTGCATTCCTCTCAATGCTCCCAGCGCTACCACTTGCAATGCATCGCTAATTTGGAAAATGGCCGCAATAAACATGAGTTTCGTGGCAATTTTCAATACTTCCATGGTATTGGCAATATCAGCTACATTATCAAAATCCAAATAGAGTTTTGGTAATTGTCCCCTTAGGAAGAAAAATGACAGACCAAAAACAATAGCAAAAAGGGTAGTAAGTAGAAATATACTAACCGCTATCCTTCTCAATTCACGAAATCGCTGCAATCCCTTTTGGTTCCCAACACGAATCATAGCGGCCACACTAAAGCCCATCGCTACCATAAACGTCATAGACGAGAGATTCAAGGCAATTTGATTGGCAGCTTGAGGATTCTTTCCAAGAATACCGGAAAGCCAAATGGCAACGGTAAAAATGGCAACCTCAAAGAACATTTGAAGTGCTGAAGGCAACCCCAGATTAATGAGTTTTTTCAGCATGTCTTTCGCTAATTGGAAGATTTTAATGTGGGTTACATAAAATTGGGATTTGTAGTGTCTAGACATCAGAACCCAAAGGTAGATCAACATAACCACCCTCGAAGCTAGGGTGCCCACGGCAGCACCAACTACCCCTAATTGTGGCATGCCAAACTTCCCGAAAATGAACATATAGTTCAAAACAACATTCACCACATTGGCCAGAATCGTGGCGTACATCGGATAACGTGTTATGGACAGCCCTTCACTGCACTGTTTGAAAGCTTGAAAAATCATCAAGGGCACCAAAGAGACCGCAACCCAAGTAAGATAGGGCATGGCTAAAGCCACTACCTCCTCTGGTTGATTCATGATAAGCATCAGAGGTTTTGAAAAAAAGACCATCAAGAAAAGTGCAATTCCCAAAACCGTACTCAAGAACAGACCGTGTTTGAATGAAGATTTTCCTTTCAGTTGGTCGCCTTCTCCATCGGCCTCAGCTACCAAGGGTGTAATCGCCGTAGTAAAACCGATTCCAAGCGACATAGCGATGAACATAAAGCTATTTCCCAAGGAAACCGCAGCCAATTCGGCCGTACCCAATTGCCCCACCATAACGTTATCGACAAAGGCAACAAGGGTGTGTCCCAACATCCCCATGATGACAGGGGTTGCGAGCTTTATATTGTATCGGAATTCCTTGGTATATTGTTGTAGCACCTCGGTTCAATTGAGCCCACAAAGGTAGTCAACTATTTAGAACCACAAATCCCTAGAGGGCCTTAAGAAATTGCGTAGGAGTTTGTGAAAGGAATTTCTTAAAGGATTTGTTGAAGGTAACTTTATTGTTGAAGCCTACCTGATAGGCTACATCGATGATATTCAAACCTTTGTCGCTCTCTAAAAGATTCACCGCATCCTGAATTCTGTATTTATTGATGAATTCGAAAAAATTGAGTCCGAAATGCTCATTGATTACTTGGGAGGTATTATGACGTGTCGTTCCCAACCGCCCCGCCAATTCGTCCAAGCTAATATCGTTTTTCAGATAGAGCTTCTCCGCATCCATCAATGTTTCCAGGGCATCACGCAGCTCGACCGAGTAGGAAGTAGTCAAACCCGACTTGGTATACTTTTCTTGCTTGGATGGAAAGACCCCCACTAAAAGGTTTGGTTGGAGATAGGAGGCATAACCGATATACAATACCATGGAAGCCATCAAAATAATCTGAACATGGTACAGGATTTCAGATCTTGGGATGACTTCAGAAATTGTCAAACCATAAATAACATAAGAAACAACGTATGCAATCACCAAGGAAACCAATACATTCAGCCAGCGCTGAACCTCTTTTGTATAGGCCCTGTGTTCCACATTTTGTTGGTATAATTGAAACAAAAAGTAACCATAAATGGCCAAGGACATCGCCTTTGTTAAAACTACTCCATACAGATAGGGCATCCTATTGAATGTCCCGACTTCCAGCATAATATTGAGTTTCTCTTGAGCAGGAAGTATATAAATAGGTAAGAACAAACCAATCGCGATTAATGTTGGAATCAAATGCAATACATCACGAAGCCTGAATCGATACCCCATAGTGATTCTCTTATAATAGAAATAAATCAATGGTCCATAGAGATAGGAAAAGGCAGCCGACATATAGAGCACATGGGGTTCCTTATAATTCAGATTCGTGTTGAATAGGAAAATATGAAAAATAAAAAGCGAGTGTATGAGTACAAAAACACTGATAAGCAACTTTGCAACACGGTCTTGTCCTCTTTTCAATAACAGTACAATCCCAATGAAGAATCCTGATAGGGCAGAAAATAAATAAAAGAAATGCAGCCAATCGAAATGAAAGCTATAGGTGCGCTTCAACTCTTGAAATGTGGGGGTATTCTGGAATTTCTGAAAATAACGGGATTCAACAAATCCAAGTTCGCCTGAGTATTTTACATATTCTTCAACATATTTGGCGGCGGTGATTAAGTCGTTATTTTGAGCTGCAATGATAGCATAATCCTTATAGTATTGCAGCGAATCTTCACTAAACTTAGCACTATCATCATATTGTTTTACAAAATAGCCATGCTTCAACTGATTGGCAGCGGGTAAAACATTATCGGGGGTAAGCAATAACATTACTACTACCATCCAAAACAACTTCCCTATGTGCACATTTACAGCCATCTAATAGTAATCGAGCGATTTACTTAAAGATACAATTTGTTTCCAACAATCGGACCAAATGAGTAATTCCCGATAATAGTTTACTATTCATTCCGATAAAGATTAACCCCATAAAACATAAAAAAAGCCCGTGTTTACGGGCTTTTTGATGATTCATTAGAAACTTTATTTCCAAATTAATTTTTTACTTGATTGTATTCAGATTTAGTGCCGTATTTATCCATAAGATATACCAAACTGGTCATCGTAGCAGCACCTAATTCCAATTCCCTCTTGTTTACAGCATCGAAAGTATCATTGCTTGCATGATGATGGTCGAAGTATCTCTGAGAGTCGGGTCGTAACCCTGCAAGTACAATTTTATCATTTTTCAGCGGTCCGATATCGGCACCACTACCTCCTTTTTCAAAATAATGAATCAAATAGGGCTTGAACAGTTCTTTCCAACTTTCAATTTGTTTCATATTGGCCTCGTCTGTGTCAAAAGAAAATCCCCGCGGGGTAAATCCACCCGCGTCACTTTCCAAGGCAAATACGTGTTCTTCATTCTTAAGCTGGGCTTCCTCGGCATATTTTCTTCCGCCACGCAAACCATTTTCTTCATTCATAAACAACACAACACGTATACTATGCTTTGGTTTATATCCCACCTCCTTAAAAAGCCGCAAAACATCCATCGACTGAACACATCCGGCTCCATCATCATGCGATCCATCCCCTAGGTCCCACGAATCCAAATGCCCACCAATTACCATATACTTATTGGGGTACTCCGTTCCCGTAATTTCGCCTATCACATTATAGGACTGTACATCCGGGAAAACTTTACAGCTTTGGTTAAAATAAAATTTAAGGCTTGGCATCAATTTCAAAGCACGACTCAAATAATCCGCACCATTGGTGCTAATGGCACAAGCCGGTACACGTTCGCTGGCTGGAATATCGCCATAAGACATGGCTCCCGTGTGAGGGAGGTCGTCTTGACGCAGATTCATTGAACGCACAATAACACCAACCGCACCATATTTTCCGGCTTCTTTGGCCCCTGAATACCGTTGATCTACGCATCCACCATAAGCTTCAAACGTATGGATCAGATTCGCTTGCATGGGGCGATTGTAGAAAACTATTTTTCCTTCAATTTTTTCACGTCCTAGTTTTTCTAGATCCTCAATACCCTGCACTTCAATCACCTCCGCTTTAATGCCTCCATCTGGAGTTGCCACCGAGCCTCCAAGGGCACATATATCGGCTCTCGTAGTGATACCAGGCGCTGTTTCGATATATGCATACTCTGGAGGCAACCCACGGGTCCATTTTGGTACCATCACCGGTTGCAACCATACCTTATCCAATCCGAGTTTTTCCAACTCCTTCTTGGTATATTCTACCGCTTGTTGCGCTTCCAAAGAACCCGACAAACGTCCCCCAATCTCATTAGACAGGTGGTCCAGCCAATCATAGCTTTTTCCATTAAGAAGGGAAGCGTCATAAATTTTACGGAGCATCGTAGAATCTTCCCTGCTATTCTGTGCTTGAATAGTGGTGAGGAAGACGAAACAAAAAAGTAGGGCAATATTTTTCATGGATACTTTATTCATTCATCAATTGTTGTTTGTATTCGTTTATTTTGGCCTTTACCTCCGGATCAAGATCTGGCTCAACAATATCTTTATATTTCTTTAATTCATTGTAGAGAATGGATGCGACGAGTACTCTGGCCGCTGCCTTATTATCGGCTGGAATATTGTACCATGGCGCATGTCGTTTTGAGGTTTTTTGAATTGCATCCTGATAACATTCCATATAGCGATTCCAAAGCTCTCTTTCTTCTAAATCTCCTGGTGAAAATTTCCAATGCTTGGTCTCTTTTTCCAAACGTCGAAGCAGGCGATTACGCTGTTCTTCTTTTGAAATATGTAGGAAAAACTTGAAAATGATGGTTCCATTTTCCGCCAGTCCTTTTTCAAAGGCATTGATCTGTTCAAACCTTTTTGCCCAAAATGCCTCATTTACATCCTTAACTGAGTTTATCTTAGGAAGATATTCGCCTAGAATATATTCAGGGTGCACTCGTGTAACCAACACATTTTCGTAGTGGGTACGATTGAACACCCCAAATTTTCCACGGGCCGGAAGTGCGATATAATGGCGCCATAAATAATCGTGCTTCCGTTCCAATTCTGTAGGAACTTTAAAGCTGTGTACCACCACTCCACGGGCATTAAAATCTTTAAATACCTCTCGAATCAAACTATCTTTTCCAGCAGTATCCATACCCTGCAAACAAACCAACACCGCATACTTACCATGGGCATACAAGGTATCCTGCAGTTTTCCCAATTTTTTACGTACGCTCTCCAACTGAAATTCCAACTCATCATCATCCCTATCGAAATCTACATAGGTTGGAAGTTGATCGATTTTCATTGTAGGATCAATAAAGTAATCCTTGCTTTTAATTTCTTTCATATATCCTATTTACTGGCAAACATTTGTACATCCTGTTCGCTAACTTCTTTTCCTCCCAAAATGATGAGTCGTTCCACTACATTGCGTAATTCCCTTATATTTCCTGTCCAATCATATTCCTTCAACAACTTAAGTGCGTTATTGGAAAAGGTTTTGGGAGTGGTACCTTGTTCATCGGCAATCTTTTCGCAAAAATAATCTACCAACAAAGGGATGTCTTCACGGCGATCATTAAGGGATGGGACTTGAATTAATATCACAGCCAATCGGTGGTAAAGATCTTCGCGGAAATTACCTTCTTCAATTTCTTTTTTTAAATCTTTATTGGTAGCTGCGATGACCCGTACATCTACCTTAATATCCTTATCGCTTCCCACACGCTGTACTTTGTTCTCCTGTAGGGCCCTTAATACCTTTGCTTGGGCCGATAAACTCATATCACCTACCTCGTCCAAGAAAATTGTACCTCCGTTGGCTGCCTCAAATTTACCCGCCCTGTCCTTGTTCGCCGAAGTAAAGGCACCTTTTACATGACCGAACAATTCGCTTTCTATCAATTCACTCGGGATTGCGGCACAGTTGACCTCAATAAGGGGACCTGCAGACCGTTCACTTTTTTGGTGCAACCAATGTGCAACCAATTCTTTTCCCGTTCCATTGGGTCCGGTGATCAAAACGCGAGCTTCCGTTGGAGCCACTTTTTCTATCATGTCCTTTATTTGGGCAATGGCTTGAGATTCCCCTATCATCTCATACTTTTTACCTACCTTCTTCTTAAGACGGGTATTTTCTGTGACGAGCTCCTTCCTGTCTAAGGCAATTCGGACTGTATTGAGTAAACGATTCAGATCGGGAGGCTTGGAGATATAATCAAAAGCTCCAAGTTTCATGGTATTTACCGCCGTTTCGAGGTCGCCATGACCAGAAATCATTACAATTGGGATTTCGGGTTTAATTTTTTTGACCGCTTCCAACACCTCTACTCCATCCATTTTAGGCATTTTGATATCACACAAAATCAGGTCGAAGTCCTGCTTCTTTACGAGCTCCACTCCTACCAGGCCATCCTCTGCCTCGGTCACCGCATATTCCTTATTTTCTTCGGAAAGTATTTTTGCAAGCACCCGTCTGATGGCTGCTTCATCTTCGACAATCAATATGTTCGACATTGAATTTGGGTTTTGAAGTTCCTAAAGTAACAAAGTATTCCCAAGAATTGGGACGGATTCCGCTAAGATTTTCTTAAAGGAATTCGACCTATTTCTGAGGATAGATATGAACATCCCTTTGAGGGAATGGAATGGTAACCTTGTTCTCACGGAAGAGACGATCGATTCGAAACCGAATGTCGCTTTTGATGCCCGGATCGATAAAGCTATCGGAAATAAAGAAATAGATACTGAAAACAAGGGCACTATCACCGAAATCCTCAAATAGAACGAAGGGCTCGGGCTGTTTCAGGATGCGCTTGTCTTCCTTCACACTTTGAAGTAATAATTTTTTTACCAATTCGGTGTCGCTTCCGTAGGCTACACCTACCTGTACAGATTCCCGAGTTTGTTTATGGTTTTGCGTATAGTTATAAATCGTATCACTGATGAATTTGTGATTGGGAACGATAAAAATCTTATCATCTCGCGTGATAGCGCGAGTGGTTCGCAACTTAATATCGATCACGCGACCCACCTTACCATTGATTTCAATCACATCCCCTACCAACAAGGATTTGTCTAAAATGATAAAAATACCTCCGATGACATCCTGAAATAAATCTTGTAAAGCCAAGCCCAACCCCACCAGTAATGCTGCAGATGCAGCCAGAACTGGTGTAACATTCACCCCAGCCAAACTGAGTACCACGAATACTACAATGACATAGGTAATATACTTGATGAACTTGAAGACACTGATGAACTTTTGGGTGTCCACCTTGGTCATTTTGCGCGTGTAGAATTTACGAATCGTTTTCAGTAGAAAACTCGTGACCATAAAGGCTACAAAAACCGCGAGCACCAAACCAATGGTAATGTGAATCTGATTTTCACCTTCTCCCCAACGAAAGCCCCAATTCAAGAAATCTTGGATAGCCCCCCAAATATTAACTTCAACAACCTCCTTTATCTTCTCGGCTGCCTGGTCTTGTATCATCAATATTTTAACCATTTTATTAATTCCTTATAACTTGGTTTCTTGCCGTACATCAAAATTCCTACTCTGTAAATTTTGGCGGCAAACCAAACCATCCCTATAAAGGTAGCAAATAAAATTACCACGGATATCACCTGCTGCCAAATCGGTACGCCGAAAGGAATTCGCATCAGCATCACAACTGGAGAGGTAAAAGGTATATACGAAAACACCTGGGAAACCGTACCATGCGGATCTTCAATAACTGTGAAGAAACCTACATAAACCGCTAAAATTAACGGCATAAGCATGGGCAACATAAACTGTTGGGTATCGGTTTCACTATCTACTGCAGCACCCACAGCGGCATACATTGATGCGTAGAGTAGATATCCTCCCACGAAGAATAAAACGAACATTACTATCAGATTCAATATGGGTAGATTAAAAAATTCGGTCATTACCTGCGCTACTGTGTCATTCATACCCGGATTGCTTTGCTGCATTTGCTGAACCATTTGCCCTTGTGCCGAGGCATTCGCCATATCGATACCCAGCATACTGGAAACAACGGCACTTAGGATCCCTATCAAAACCACCCAAGCCAAAAATTGCGTAATTCCAGCCAATGTAGTTCCGAAGATTTTTCCTAAAAGCAGCTTAATCGGCTTTACAGATGAGATGATCACTTCGATAATCCTACTGGTTTTCTCCTCAATAACGCTTCGCATAATCATATTGCCGTATATGATGATGAACATGAAGAGTAGATATCCAGCAGCCCCTCCGAAAATCAGTTTTAGACCCGATCCCAATTTCGAAGTTTCTTGACCGCTAAACGTTTCTAGAGTAGGGTTTACATTGATGCGCAAGGACTGTACTAATTCCGGGTTCAAACCAGCTTCTTCGTATTTTAGTGCATTTGCCTTTTTTTGAATGGCGTCTTCAATGTTATCCATAACAATTAAAGAAGGTGAGTCTTCCGAGTAAAATCGAATGGCCGTTTCCAACTCATCTACTTTGGAAATTTTTGGGATGTATAGCAACCCATATACTTTGGACTTTTCGGCGTTTTCCTTGGCGGTAGTCAAATCGGTTCCTTCTACCCTTTGGAATTTCAAATTATCGGTGTCTTCAAATTGGGCATGGAACAAACCACTTTCGTCAAGTACAGAAATGACCCTTTCCTTATCATTATTTAGTTGGGAAAGATAGGCTACCAAACTAAAGATGGCTACAATAAGCAATGGACTTAGAAACGTCATTATAATAAACGACTTGTTCCGAATCTTGTTCAGATATTCACGTGTTATTATGAGCGAAAGATGATTCATGGCGACTTAATTGTTATTATTGACGGTTTGAATAAAGATATCATTGGCGGAAGGGACCACTTCCACAAAATGGCTTACTTGCCCTTTGGTGGTCAAATAACTTAAAAGCTCATTAGGCGCCACCGTTTCAGGAATTTTAATCGTGTACTGAAGTTCATCATTGATGGTCTTAAAAGTAGCTGGAGATGCCTCGAAACGAGCTTGCAATTCTTGTCCCACACTTTGACGTTGATCGGTTATAATTCCTACCTCAAAGGTATTCGACTTATATTGACGCTTTATATCGATTAGTTTCCCTTCCAACAGTTTATTGGACTTATGGATCAATGCAATGTGATCACACATTTCCTCTACCGACTCCATACGGTGCGTAGAGAAGATTACTGTGGCTCCATCTTGACGAAGTTTTAAAATTTCTTCTTTGATGAGATTGGCATTAATAGGGTCAAATCCACTGAAAGGTTCATCGAAAATGAGCAATTTTGGTTTATGAAGAACGGTCACCACAAACTGGATTTTCTGGGCCATTCCCTTGGATAATTCTTGTATTTTCTTGTTCCACCAGTCCCCTATTTCCAATCGTTCGAACCATTCTTTTAGGCGAATTTTGGCTTCCGATTTTGAAAGTCCCTTTAATTGAGCAAGGTAGATGGCTTGCTCCCCAACTTTCATCGTTTTATATAAACCTCTTTCCTCCGGCAAATACCCAATATTTTGGATATGTTCCGGACGAAGAGGTTCCCCATCCAGAAAGACCGAACCTTTGTCGGGCATAGTAATTTGATTGATGATACGGATAAAGGTGGTTTTTCCGGCACCATTGGGTCCCAACAGCCCATAGATGGAACCTTTGGGAACCGATATAGATACATCATTCAATGCCTTGTAGTTTCCAAAAGATTTGGACACTTCTTTGGCTTCGAGAAGGTTTTCCATAGCGTTTTTTTGATGGTTAAAGGTATGACTTCCGAAAAGAAGTTCAAGTTGATTCCTCGTTAATTTCCTATGTAAGTAGGGTTATACACGGATTTGTTACAAAGTTTCAACAAGTCCCTAAAAATGCAAAACCCACCCTAAGGGATTAGGGTGGGAAAAAAATTGCTATGAAAAAGAAAAATTATCGCCTTTGAGATAAGCGACAACCAAATATAGGTAAAATAATTTAATTAACGGTTTTTTAAGAAAACATATCTTTTACCTTCTCAAAGAACGATTTATCCTCTTTCTCAGGTTTGGGAATAAAATGACTATCCGTCTTCATTTTTTCAAAAAATTCCCTTTGTTCCTTCGTCAAAACCTTAGGGGTCCACACATTTACATGCACCAATAAATCACCGGTACCGTAGCCGTTAATACTTGGTATTCCCTTTCCTCGCAAACGAAGGATTTTACCACTTTGGGTTCCCGGATCGATCTTGATACGCACCTTTCCACTTACGGTTTCAATTTCTTTGCTGGTGCCTAGGGCAGCCTCGGAGAAACTGATATATAGATCATGGTGTAAATTATCTCCTTCTCGCTGCAAGCTAGTATGAGGTAACTCTTCAATAGCGACCAATAGATCCCCGGCGATACCATTGCCTGGTGCTTCATTTCCTTTTCCTGAAACTTTTAATTGCATACCATCTACCACTCCTGCAGGGATTTTGATGGAAACGGTTTCTTCGGATACCACCATTCCGTCGGCATCAGCATTTGCTGGTTTATGATCGAGCACCTGACCCGCTCCTCGACAAGTGCCGCAGGTGGTGGACGTTTGCATTCGGCCTAAAATAGTGTTTTGAATTTTGGTTACCTGCCCCATTCCATTACAGGTTGGACAGGTTTTATAGGTAGTTCCTGGTGCTTGCTTTTTGCGTTTAACCTTGATTTTCTTTTCAACGCCGTTGGCGATTTCTTCCAAGGTTAGTTTTACCCGAATTCGAAGGTTACTTCCTTTCACCCTACGTTGGGCGCCGCCCCCTCCAAATCCGCCAAAACCACTAAAGCCTCCGCCTCCAAAGGCACCTCCAAAGATATCCCCAAACTGACTGAAAATATCATCCATATTCATACCTCCACCACCAAAGCCACCACCTTCAAATGCTTGATGACCATACTGATCGTAGCGTGCTTTCTTATCTGGGTCGCTTAATACTTCATAGGCTTCAGCAGCCTTCTTAAACATTTCCTCAGCCTTGGCATCCCCAGGGTTCTTGTCGGGATGGTATTCGATTGCCTTTTTCCGATAGGCCTTTTTTATTTCAGCAGCCGTGGCATTCTTTGAAATCCCTAATATTTCATAAAAATCTTCTTTCATACGCTTATTGTCCTATCACTACTTTTGGATATCGGATGATTTTGTCTCCTAGGGTGTACCCCTTTTCTATAACATCAATGATTTTTCCTTTGAGCGATTCTTCAGGAGCTGGAATTTGAGTAATGGCTTCATGTAGTTCCGCATCAAAGGTATCCCCTTGATTCACCTCCATCACAGCCAATCCTTTTTGACGCAAGGTTTCATTTAGCTTGTTACTGATAAGCTCAACGCCAGTAAAATAACTATCATCTTCACTCTTTCGCAACTCAACCAAAGCTCTATCCATGTCGTCCAATATGGGTAACAAGGAAACCATCACATCCTGACTTGCCGTTTTGAATAAATCCAAACGCTCTTTCCCAGTTCGTTTCTTATAATTTTCAAATTCGGCAAACAATCGCAAATAGCGATCTTTCTCCTTTTCGACCTCCGCTTTAAGTTCTTCCACTGGATCCTTTTTTGACGTATTTTCTCCTTTTTCCACTGTTTCGGTGCCGTTTTTTTGTGCTTTCTCTTCTTCGGCTACCGCTACTTTTTCTTTATTTTTCTTGCTCATGGCGCTCTTTCAAATAGTGTTTATTGAAGCCTTGCAAAAGTATTGCCATTCATGGTGAAATGCCAAAATGTCACCAAAAAATTTTAATACAAATTTAAGAACGAAATTTCTGTAGCAACTTATTTTTGTCGCTTAACCAAAAACGTAAAATTTGTTATGAAAAAAATTGTTTTGAATGTAGCTCTTTTAGCTTTTATTGGTCTGGGAGCCATCTCATGTAAGAATAATGAAAATAGTGCTGAAGTAACCGAGGCTCAGGAAGTGGCGGAAGTAGAAATGGCTAGTAGTTATACCGTAGACACTCAAGCTTCTGTTATTGAGTGGAAGGGTTCTAAGCCTACTGGTACTCACAATGGAACTGTTCAGTTGTCGGAAGGAATCATCGATGTTCAGGAGGAAATGGTAAAAGCAGGTTCCTTCGTAATCGATATGACCACCATCACCGACCTCGATTTGGAAGGGGATATGAAAAACAACTTGGAAGCCCATTTAAAAGGTACCGTTGAAGGTAAAGAGGGGGATTTCTTCAATGTAAACCAATATCCTTCTGCCAAATTTGAGATTACCGAGATTACTGTGAACGAGGGTAAAACCATGGTGTCTGGAAACCTAACTATGAAAGACAAAACCCATAATGTAACTTTCCCTGCTTCAATTTCAATGCAAGGGGATAGCATCGAACTAAAGAGTGAAACCTTTAGCATCGATCGTACCTTATGGGATGTGAACTACGGGTCTAAATCGGTATTTGACAACCTAGGTGATAAGTTCATCAATGATGAGATCGAATTGACCATCACCGTTGTGGCTTCTAAAGTTTCAAATGCTTAAGGTATTTAGGATAGGATAAAGAAAGGTGGCCGTAGGGCCACCTTTCTTTATATAAGCTCTTCCAAGGCGTGTTCTAAATTCACGAATTTAAATCGATATCCTGCTTCCGTGATTTTTTCGGCACTCACCAACTGACTTTCCAATACTACGCTTGCCATCTCACCCAAGACCAGTTTAAGAACAAAACCCGGTACATTCGGTAACCAAAGACTACTTTCCGTAAACTGAGCCAAGGTTTGCACCAACTTTTTATTGGTTACTGGATTCGGGGAAACTGCATTGAAAACACCCGAAATTTCATTTTCCAAAAGATGAAGATAAATTGCCGCCACATCCTGTAGGTGAATCCACGACTGCCATTGTTCACCATTTCCAAGTGGTGAACCAATACCCAATTTTATTGGTTTTAGTAGCTTCGGAAGTGCACCCCCTTTTTCAGAAAGAACCATACCAGTTCTAACCTTAGTAACTCGAATATTCAAAGACTCGAAGGCATCGGCAGCTGCTTCCCATTCCTGTACCACTTTCCCTAAAAATGTATTCGCTGCTCCGTGATAGGTCTCATGATAAAGATGATCGTAAGAACTGGGATACACCCCAATTCCACTGGCAGAGAGGTAGTGCTTGACGGAATGATCTTGTCCCCTTAAGGTTTCCAATAATAACTTTGCCGTGTCGATACGACTGGAGAGAATATTTTTCTTGTGTTTAGAAGTCCATCTCTTGGAAATTGAGGCTCCCGCTAAATTTACGATGGCATCTACTCCTTGAAGGGCAAGGGAATCTATTTCTCCTTTTTTAGGATTCCAGTAAAAACCCTTATAGTTTTCCGATTCTTCTACTTTTGAAGTTCGAGTGGTCAAATAATGGACCTGAATATCTCGATGCTCGCACTGCGAGACGAGCTCCTTTCCAATCAGTCCTGTGGCCCCCGCTATCAAAATTCTCATGTGGCAACGATTTGGATAAAATTACGACTTATAGGCCGGAAAGGGATGGCAATTAACGGAACCTTAAGAGGTTTGTTTAACGCATGAGACTATGAACTAAAGCTTCTTTGTGGCTCTTAACATTTCACGTTTTCCCGGAGGTCCTGGTAAACGTTCAACCGTGAAACCTACCGCCTGCATGGCACGCCGAACGCTCCCCTTGGCTGCATACGTGACTAGCACACCTGGAGCCCTCAAGGCATCATACATTTTTTGAAAAATCCCTTCTGTCCATAGCTCCGGTTGCACCCTTGCGCCAAAGGCATCAAAATAGATGAGATTAAACAAAGTTCGATACGAAAGTTCCTCAAAACGCTTCTGAGTTTTGTGCAGTGTGAAGTTTTTATCCAATGGAACATCCTCTTCCCAAGGTACATCATGCAGCCTTAGAAATTTCGACGGAGGTATTTTTGCCTGTTCGGCATAGTTTAACTGAAGAATTTCTTCCTTGGAAACCGGATAAGCCTCTACCCCTTCATAACGAACTTTTATTGGAGTAGCGTTCAATTCTTTCCAGGTGAGAAGGGCATTCAAGCCGGTTCCGAAACCAATTTCCAGAAGATGTAAGGTTTCGTTCGGATACATCGATTGGAAATGTAAAAGCCCCTCCTGTATGAATACATGAAGGGCTTCTTGCATGGCACCATGTTTTGAATGGTAGTGTTCATTCCATTGGGGCAAATGAATGGTTTTGGAACCGTCGCCCGTGGTAATGAACTCACGTTTCATTTTACTGATTCTGTGGAATCAATACACCGGAAGAGATGAATGCATACGTCAACTCAGGCTCGGTGATGGCATCGATTTCCTCTTGGGATTTTCCTGCATCCATAGCAAAATGTTTCAAATCTTCTACCGAAGTTTCTTCAACAAAAGCTTTTCCTTCCACAATAACTTCTTGACCAGCGATATCCTTTGGCATGAAAAATCCGTAATCTTTAAATTTCACAAAAGATTCAGCATCACCCAAGTCCAAACGCATCCAACATCCTTTCGCTTGGCAAACACTGTTTACTTTGGAGGTGAATTTCACGGCAACGGTGTCTCCCACTTGAAGGTTTTTATATTTTTCGATCATTTCTTCCTTAGAAGCAACATTCTGGTCATCGATCTGTTCGCCGAAACTTTGATAGTTGGAAGCCACTGCTTCTTCAGTCATTTCATTGGTGGTTTCTGGCTGTTCTTCTTTTGCTTCTTTACATGCTCCTAAAGAAAGTATCATGACGGCAGCAAAAAGCGCGTTTTTTGTAAATCGTAGCATATTTCTAATAGTTGGGTTTCTAAGTGCAATTTTATTAAATTTTTGAGTTTTAAATGGCCATTTTTTTGACTAATTTTGAAACATAATTCGATATTATGAGCTTAACATCCACTCCCACCCTGAAAATAGAAAAATCACCCAACAGCAAAATCAATCAAGTAAATTTCGACACCCTTGTTTTCGGTGCTACTTTCACCGATCACATGTTCGAATGTGATTTCAAGAATGGCGAATGGCAGAACCCTGTAATCCGACCTTACGGCCCAATCACCCTTGATCCCTCTGCCAAGGTGTTTCATTATGGTCAGGCGGTTTTTGAGGGAATGAAGGCTTACAAAGATGAAAATGGCGATTTGTTTTTATTCCGCCCAGAACAAAATCAGGAGCGGATCAATAAATCTTCTGTTCGTTTGGCGATTCCAGAATTTCCAAAAGAATTATTTTTCGAAGCCCTTACAACACTCTTGAAAATGGATCGTGAATGGGTCCCATCAAAATTGGGAAGCGCCTTATACATCCGACCTTTTGTAATCGCCACGGAATATTGCGTATCGGCATCTACTTCCACAGAATATAAATTCATGATTATCATGTCGCCCGTAAATGCTTATTACAGTGGAAAATTAAAGGTGACAGTCGCAGAAAAATACAGCCGTGCCGCCGATGGTGGCGTTGGATTTGCCAAAGCAGCTGGTAATTATGCCGCTCAGTTTTACCCAACTAATTTGGCCAAGGAAAAAGGGTATCAGCAAGTAATTTGGACCGATGCACACTCCCATCAATATTTGGAAGAATCAGGTACTATGAATGTGTTCTTCCGAATCAATGATACACTGATAACCGCACCCACCAGTGACAGAATTCTTGACGGGGTAACACGTAAAAGTCTTATCGATTTGGCCAATCATGAAGGCATTCCAGTGGAGGTACGTAGAATTACGGTCACTGAACTTGTAGAAGCTGCCAAAAAAGGAGAACTCAAAGAGATTTTTGGTTCTGGAACAGCAGCAGTAATCAGTCCAGTGGAAGGATTTAGCTATCAAGACACTTATTATCCATTAGAAGATCAAAGCGATAGCTACGCTACCTTCCTCAAGGGAAAAATGCTGGATATTCAATACAATCGGGTAGAGGATCCTTTTGGATGGCGCTATCCTGTGATTTAACCTTCTGAGATTATTTTCGAGATATCGGGTTTGAAATAATTAGGCCCTTTTAACACTTTCCCATCTTCTCTGTAAATCGGACGACCATCGGCGCCCAATTTGCTCATGTTGCTGTGTTGAATTTCGTCGAATATCTCTTCAATCTTATGTTGTAAACCATGTTCCAAAATGGTTCCACAAAGTATATAGAGCATATCCCCCAGAGCATCTGCAATTTCTACCAAGTCATTATTGTTGGCAGCTTCCAAATACTCTTCGTTCTCCTCCCGCATGAGCTTATATCTCAGAAGATTTTTTGCCTCACCTAAGGAGGCCGTAGGTTCCGATTTTACGCCCAAACCAAAGGCTTCATGGAATTGTTTAACGGATTTAATTTGATGTTGCATGTGTTAAATTAGTTTTACAAAAAAATCAACAATCTTAGTTGTTCATTTTCAGATACTTAAAATTTAAACGATTCTTTAAATATCTAATATCGTAGGAAAAATCGCTGTTAGACAGTTTTTACTTCTTCTTTCAATGCGTATATTAGTCAAAATTTAACTAACTAAATCAAACACAAATGAAAAGAAAATCAACCATCCTTGCTATTTTTCTTATGGTAAGTTTACTATCTCTGGGAACAACCCACACGGCGGAAGCTGCTGGGAAGAAGAAAATAGAGGTAGGAACTTCAGAAGCTGACGCCGAAATTTATGTGAACGGTAAATTGGTAGGTAAAGGTTCCACAGTAGTGACCGTGCCTTCCGATGACTGTGTTACTGTAATCGCCAAGAAGATTGGCTTTCTTACTGAACGCATTGAATTTTGCAACAAAAGAGACATGACCAAGCCCCCAAAAACTCATTATATTGAGATGAAGCGGGATGATGCTTATGATGCTTCTATCCAAACGGATATTGCCAATGTTGACATTGATATCAAGGTGGAGAACATGACCAAAGATGAAGCTTGGAAACTCATCAACCAAATTGTATTAACGTATATCGACGTTATTGAAATGACCGACAAAGAAACCGGTTATTTACGTACCGCTTGGTCGTTGAAAACCTTCCTACAAAATACAGTTCGTACGCGAATCATTGTTAAGGAGGCCTCTACTGACCCATTGGTTTTTAAAGTAAAATTGATTAGTGAAGCTTCTGGACTTCCAATGGTAAGCGTTAAAAGCGATGAACTATTCAAAGAATGGGATCGTGTACTAAGAAGTTACTCCAACGTTATTGGTGAATTCCAAGCGCGTGTAAAATAATTTCAAATCAACCGAAATTTAAAAGAGGCCACTGTGCCTCTTTTTTTATGTTTTATGCCCTCGGTGATGTAACTTGCATTAATTTTCATCATTATGTTTAGTAGAGGACAACTTATCTTCAGTATCTTTTTTATCATTGCCTTTGTTGGGGCTATGATTTACAGCTACAGCAAAGACAAAAAATACAATCCAAAATATTTCAAAGGTAGCAGGCTAATCCTTTTGGGGTTCCTACTGTTTATTTTGCTACTGCTGGCAATTAAGCTAGCACTTAAAGATTAATTGAAACAATAAAAAAACCCGAGGCTTCCCTCGGGTTTTTTATTGATTAGCTTTTACTAAAGGTTTGAATATTCTTTGGCGTACTGAAGCATTTGCTCTTCAAAACTTGCTGGTTGTTGAATAGTAAATCCAGTGATTTCACCTTGGTCATCTGTAATAGGTACGATGATAGGATTCACAAATCCACTATAGGGTGCAGCTTCGAATTGTTTGTTGCGTTCCAACACCTCAGCGTGCAATTCCTGATCTACTTTTACCCCATAATTTTCCACCAAGGCTTTTGCGGCCTCATAATCACCTTCACTGGTGATACGTTGGGTTTCACGAAGCAATTGTCCGAAAAGCTCACGTAACTTCTGATAATCGTTGATGTTATAATAGGTTTTCCCATCACGGGTAATCTTTTCGATAACATTATCGGGTTGTCCTTTTTCATACACCCATTTACTTACCCATTGGCGATTGCGCATATGTGCTTCTTCCACATCATCACCAAGTTTCAATCGTACCAATTGGGTAACCAATCCATTACGGATATAACCATCATAGGCAGCTTTTCCTGTTTTTTCTGCGTTATCGGTAAGACCAAGCTCCTGTAGTTTTGGATCCATTAGGTAGTACAAGCCAAACAAGTCGGCACGGCCCTCTTCAATAGTCGATTTATAGCTTTTCAACGTCTCCTTAGGAGTCCCTACGCCAGGATTGATTTGACCAGAAGCATGCCCTACCACTTCGTGCAATGCCGTGTGAAGTTTATCGGCAATATGCCCATATTCCTCTTCGAGTTGAATTTCCTCTTCATCGTTGGCGAATTCTTTCAAACGACCACTTCCTCCAGCATTTTGGTAGGATTCAACGATATTTCCTAGGGAAACCGACTTACTACCGTGCATCTGACGAATCCAGTTGTTGTTAGGCAGGTTAACACCGATAGGAGTGTTTGGAGAGGTTCCCCCTGCTTCACCGGCAACGATTACCGTTTTATAAGATACTCCTTTTACCTCTTTCTTCTTATGCTCTGGCATCAGAGGAGAATTATCTTCAAACCATTGAGCTTCTTCCGAAAGCACAGCCATCTTCTTGGACATGTCGAAATCCTTAATTTGAACGATCGATTCATAATACCCCTTATATCCTTTTGGGTCTTCATAAACTTCTATAAAGCCATTGATCCAGTCGATATCTCCTTCGGTGGAATTTACCCAAGCGATTCCATAGTCATCCCAAGTGTGGAGGTCACCGGTTTTGTAGTATTCAATTAGAAGCGCCAGAGCATTGGCTTGATTTTCATTTTCAGCCACGCCATGCGCTTTTTCCAACCAGTAGATAATACGATCGATAGCCGATCCATACAATCCACCACTTTTATAAGGTTTTTCCACGAGTGTACCATTTTCCTTCACCAATTGGGTATTCAGTCCAATTTCGATGGGTTTGTCCTTATCTACTTTTACCTTTCCATAGAATGCTTCCACCTCGGCAGTCGTCACATCCGGACTGTAAAAGTTTACAGCGCTTTCCAAAACGATATCTGCGTCTTCTTTAAGGTTTACTTTCTTAGCATCCTTATCATTAAAAATCACATCGAATGCCTCTCCCTCTAGCTTGGTATTTGTTGCAGCTAATAATTCCTTAAGGTATTCAGGACCAAACTCTGGTTTGATTTTGTCATTAGCATAATGGTGATGGATCCCATTGGAAAACCAAACACGCTTTAAGTAAATCTCGAAGTTTTTCCAATTCTCGGAAGACTTATCGCCTCCATAATTTGCATAAACTTGTTCGAGCGCTTTACGAATGGTCAGGTTATGACGGTAATTTTGAGCCCAAAAGATATCACGACCTTCCAATCCGGCCTGGGTGAGGTAATACACTAATTTTTGTTTGTCGAGTGACATTTCGTCGAAACCAGGAATCTGATAACGCAGGATGCGCAAATCGGCAAACTGATCTACCACATAGTTAAATTCCGTTTCTTGGGCCATGGACTCCGAAACCTGTGGTTCGGACTTTTTATCGGCACAGGAAAAAAAGAAAAGGCTACTTAGGGCAGCCACCATTAAAAATTTATAGTTCATGATGTCATTTTTTTGAAACGCCGAAAGGTACAAAAATCTTAAACGGCTTGGGCTGATAAAGCTCAGCAAAAGGCATAATTTACCTATCTTAGCATAACAACCGAAACCAAACTTATGAAAATATTAAAATACCTCTTCTTTTTGGTGTTGATTGCCCTTATCGGCGCCTCTGTATACTTCGGAACAAAAGATGGTTCCTTCGATGTGGCAGTATCCAAAGATATGGCAGCCCCAGCCGCACTGGTGTTCGAAAAAGCAAACAACCTGAAACAATGGCCCGTTTGGGGCCCTTGGGCCAATAACGATCCTGACATGAAAGTGGTTTTCTCTGATATCACCGAAGGTAAAGGTGCCTCTTACTCCTGGGAAAGCGAGGTGGAAGGAGATGGGACTTTAACCACCGATGGCCTGGAAGTAAATAAAAGCATCGATCAGAGTATCGTTTTCAATACCCCAATAGGCGATAGCAAAAGCCATGTATATTGGCGCTTTGCCCCTACTGAAAAAGGGGGAACGATGGTAACTTGGGGCATGAAAGGAGAGCAATCTTTCATGGAGAAAGTTTTTATGGCATTTATGGATACCCCTTTTGAAGCTGCACTTACTCAGATGTTTGAGGAAGGTTTGGATAACATCGATTCGATTACCCAGAAAGAAATGAAAGAATATACCATTACCATCGATGGTGTAAAAGAGCACGGGGGTGGTTATTACTTGTACACGACCACCGCCAGTAAAATTTCCGAAATGGGTGAACGAATGGGCATGATGTTGGGAAAGGTATATGGTTTTGCCCAAAATAATAACATCACTATGACTGGTATGCCCTTTACCATATATAACCAATGGGATGATTTAAATGGTACGGCAATTTACTCGGCATCGATTCCCGTTGGAGAACGTATCATTGTCACGGAAGGAGAGGTACTTTGCGGGTATATGGAGCCCCTTACTGCCCTCAAGATCGTGCTAAAAGGAAATTACACCCACTTATCGGAAGCGTATGACAGGGCCAATGCCTATATCGTAGAACACCATCTTATTCGTGATCCCGGCCATCCTTTCTTCGAGGTGTATGCCAACGATCCTGGAGAATTTCCAAATCCAGCAGATTGGATTACCGAAATCTATATACCAGTATATAGAGATCTTAGGGCGGAAAACTAATAGCAACAAGAAAAAATGAAAGGTATATTAATGGTATTCCTTGGCGGTGGTATGGGCAGCGTCATGCGATTTTTATTGAGTAGGTTTTGGAACAGTCCTGAAACTGGAATACCCTATGGTACATTTGCTGCCAATATTTTGGGAAGCCTACTTATTGGGGTGATTTTGGGGTATGTAGCAAGAAACGAATACATATCCACAAACACCGAATTATTATTGGCAACAGGGTTCTGTGGCGGATTTACCACCTTCTCCACCTTTGCCTATGAGAATCATGTATTTCTGAAAGCAGGAGATTTTGGCTCCTTTGCGATGTACACCATCGGTAGTTTCGTGGTGGGTTTTCTGGCCGTTTTCTTCGGAATTTGGATGGTGAAGCAATTCTAGTGCTCGCCGAAGTCCTTTACCCCCGCCTCAATGCGTATCTTTAAATCGTTTTCTCTCGGCGGAATAGGACAAGAGTATCTCTTACTGTAAGCGCAATAAGGGTTATAGGCTTTGTTGAAGTCGATCACCAGTATATCCCCATCAGGTATCCATGCATCTACATAGCGTCCACCCCCGTAGGAACCATCGCCACTTGTATAATCCGTAAAGGGAATAAAAAGGTAATTAGTATACTTGGGGTCTTTTGGAACTGAAGTACTTTTGTAAACGTTGAGTTTTAAATCCGTACCCTCTATGGTGAAATGCGCCTCTCCATATTTCACATATTCAGGCAAACGGTCGGTGGTGGTTCTCATTTTGAAAGGTTTCTCATCTGGAGTTCGCACGAATTTCGCCACTACTCGGTATTTCAAATCAATCGGGTAAAAATCTAGGCCTTCAAAATGTTCCAAGTCCTTCTTTTCCAAAATCGAGGTTTCCGGGTTGGAAAACTCCTCATTGGCTTCCGTTTGATGCTTTTGAATTTCTGCTAAGAGTTCTGCCTCTGTTTGAGCGAGACCAACAATTGAAAACAATGTGAAAAGGAACGAGAAAATGAACTTCATGAGATTTGATTTTGGCTAAAGATACTTCAATTCCTTTTTTTTCATACATTTGAGCGAAAGAAAGCCATTCATGAACACTATATATAACATCCAAGTACAAAAAATCGTGAATTCCTTCACCTTCCGGATGATTCTATAGTGTTAATGTATTTAAGCTAAATCTAGTCCGGTCCATCACCGGACTTTTTTTATACCATGAAAAAGTATTATCGTTTTTATCTCGAAAATTTTCGCGGATTAAGTCGCGAAATTTGGCTATTGTCCCTGGTTACTTTTGTAAATCGGGCAGGAGCCATGGTAATACCCTTTCTTTCTTTGTATTTGGTCGAAGATAAAGGATTCAGTAAACCTCAAGTAGGCTGGATTATGAGTTGCTTCGGACTCGGTTCTCTGGCTGGGACTTGGGTGGGTGGAAAACTCACCGATCGTTTTGGTTTTCATAAGGTAATCCTCGCCAGCTTATTCTTTGGTGGGCTAGGTTTTATAGCCTTACAATTTGTGGATTCCTTTGCGGCATTTTGCATTGGGGTCTTCATTGCCATTTTTGTGGTAGATGCTTATAGACCCGCCATTTTTGTGGCCTGCGATGCCTATTGCAAGCCTGAAAATATTACAAGAGGCATAACTTTGATCCGCTTGGCCATTAACCTTGGGTTTTCGATTGGGCCGTTGGTGGGTGGACTAATTATTGCCGGCATTGGCTACATATGGTTGTTTTGGATAGATGGTTTTACATGTATTCTGGCCGCCTTGTTGCTCTATCTCCTGTTGAAACCTAAACAACTCAATGAGGAGGAGAAAAAAGAAGCGATGGTAAAAGAAGGGGTGCCTTATTATAAAAACGGACTCTACCTGTTGCTTATCTTCACGATGATATGGATAGGCACCCTCTTTGTGCAATACTTTTCTTTGGTTCCACTCTATTATAAAGAAATACATCTACTCTCCGAAGATTTAATAGGCGCGCTTCTGTTTTTAAATGGGATCATGATCGTATTGTTCGAAATGCCCTTGGTGGGGTGGTTGGAGCGAAAGAAATTATCGAAGAGCATGGCTACCTTTTGGGGAACCTTATTTTTGGCGTTCAGCTTTTTAGTTATGAATATTTCCGATTGGGGGGGCATTCTTATAATTGGGATGGTATTAATGACTTTAGGGGAAATGGTTCAATCCCCTTTCTCAAATGCCCTAGCACTTTCCATGGCGCCGAAGGGCCGAAAGGGCAATTATATGGCACTCTATAGTATGAGTTTTTCTGTGGGGCACATATTTGGTCACAATGGAGGGATGAACTTAGTGAACAGCTTTAATTATGAAATTAGCTGGTATCTTTTCTTTGGAATCCTTTGTGTGATTTCCCTACTAGTGCTGGTAATGAGAAATGGATTGAAACGTCAGGGGCGACCGTATTAAACCGGTTTTACTCCATTATTTTCAACTACCTGGGAAAGGACAATTTGGGTTTTGGTTTCCCCATAAGAAATGAGCTGATCGATAAAGGTTTCCAAATGTTTCTGGTTCTTGAGTACAACTTCCATTACAATGTTTTCATTCCCAGTAATTCGATAGCAGTTCACCACCTCATCATAGGTTTTTACGTGGGATAAAAAGGGTTTCAATTTTCCCATAAAGGCCCGAAGCGTAATTATTGCCTTAAGCTGGTAGCCGCATTCGAAAGGGTTGACCTCAGTGAAATATGAACGGATGATCCCAGCATCTTCCATCTTCTTGATACGCTCACCAACAGCCTGCGATGTGATGCCTACCTTCCGCCCAATTTCCGCATTCGACTGCCGTGCGTTTTCCTGTAAATGCTTGAGTATTTTCCGATTAAGTCCGTCTATTTTCATAATGAAGGCATATTAATCAAAATTAAAATAAATTAAACCAAATTCAAATATTTGCTTGAATATTTAAATTAAGCTCTCCCAAATTGTTGGTAAATTTGAATAAATTGCTTGAAAAACTATTAATTGCTATGTACCCATCAGTTCCGAATAATTTACACTATTCGCCTCTGTATCAAAAGGCTCAGGAGATATTTCGTTTGTCACGAAGCATATCCCACTATTTTGTAGATGAATTAGCTTGCCTACAAACCAACGGAAGCGAAGATCCCAATATCTATTTTTCGGGGGATATCGTGCAGCAGTCGAATTCCTTGGCCCCCGAGATACTAAAAGCTGAAAGCCAGGCCTATTCTGAGGACAAACACCGTTATGCGGCCTCTGTAAATCGGTTGACCAATCGTTTGTATAAGAACTGTGAGCGTTTGGAGAAATCGGCCAGCAATGGAAAAGACTTCCTTCCGATTCTTCGTAGGGAACTCAAGATTTTCAGAAAGCTTCAGCGCACTTGGATGCTTACACTTTGATTCTCAAATAACACAACCTAATTTACTAAGGGGTCGGTTATTCCGGCCCCTACATATTTCTACGATACTGACCTCCTACTTCGAACAATGAACTGGTTATTTGGCCTAAGGAACACACCTTTGTGGCCTCCATCAACTGTTCGAAAATATTTTGATTATTGATCGCCGCTTCCTGGACAGCTCTTAAAGACAATTCTGCTCTGTCCTTATAGGTTTCATGCAACTGCTCCAAGGTTTCAATCTGAAGCAATTTTTCTTCTTCCGTAGCCCGTATCACTTCAGCTGGCAAAATGGTTGGAGACCCCTTGCTGCTTAGGAAGGTATTCACCCCAATGATTGGATATTCCCCTGAATGCTTTAAGGTTTCATAATGTAGGCTTTCCTCCTGAATCTTACTTCTTTGATACATGGTTTCCATAGCTCCAAGCACCCCGCCCCGTTCCGTAAGACGATCAAATTCGGCTAAGACTGCCTCTTCTACCAAATCGGTGAGTTCTTCAATAATAAAAGAACCTTGCAGCGGATTTTCATTCTTGGCTAAGCCAAGCTCTTTGTTGATAATCAACTGAATGGCCATGGCTCGACGCACACTTTCCTCGGTGGGCGTCGTAATCGCTTCATCATAAGCATTGGTATGCAAAGAATTACAATTATCATAAATCGCATACAGTGCTTGAAGTGTGGTTCGGATATCATTAAAATCGATTTCCTGGGCATGCAAACTTCTACCAGACGTCTGAATGTGGTATTTCAACATTTGTGCCCTTGGATTTGCCCCGTATTTATTCCTCAAAGCCTTGGCCCAAATACGTCGTGCAACGCGTCCGATAACCGCATACTCCGGATCGATTCCATTGCTGAAAAAGAAGGACAGATTAGGACCGAAGTCATTGATATCCATCCCACGTGAAAGGTAGTATTCCACATAGGTGAAACCGTTGGCCAAGGTAAAAGCTAGTTGGGTAATTGGGTTGGCTCCTGCTTCTGCGATATGGTAGCCAGAAATAGATACCGAATAGAAATTACGCACCTTGTGATCGATAAAATATTCTTGAACGTCTCCCATCAATCGCAGGGCAAATTCCGTCGAGAAAATACAGGTGTTCTGTGCCTGGTCTTCTTTCAAAATATCGGCTTGCACTGTACCGCGCACCTGACTAAGCGTTTCTGCCTTTATTTTTTGATAGACATCCTGAGGCAATACCTGATCACCCGTTACCCCCAACAAAAAGAGTCCCAGTCCGTCATTCCCTTCCGGAAGTGCTCCATTATATTTCGGACGCTTGGTTCCTTTTACTTTATAAATATCTTCAATGATTTTCTCTACTTCTTTCTCTAAACCTTTTGCTTTGATGTATTTCTCGCAATTCTGATCAATGGCCGCATTCATAAAAAAGCCCAACAACATAGGAGCGGGACCATTGATGGTCATGCTTACTGAAGTCATCGGATCACTCAAATCGAAGCCAGAATACAACTTCTTCGCATCATCCAAACAGCATATGGACACTCCAGCATTTCCAATTTTTCCGTAGATATCTGGTCGGTGATCGGGATCGTTCCCATAGAGTGTAACGCTGTCGAATGCCGTAGATAGTCGTTTGGCAGGCATCCCCAAACTCACATAGTGGAAACGTCGATTGGTACGTTCTGGCCCACCTTCACCAGCAAACATTCGGGTAGGATCTTCTCCTGTACGTTTGAATGGATAAAGTCCGGCAGTGTAAGGGAAAGATCCTGGCACATTCTCCTGTAAGGTCCATTTCAAAATATCTCCCCAAGCTTGGTATTTCGGCAATGCCACCTTCGGAATTTGAGAATGGGACAAGGATTCGGTATGGGTTTCAATTTTGATTTCTTTGTCACGAACCTTGAAAGAATAAATCGGATTTCTATAACGTTCCTTGGTCTCTTCCCAGTGTAACAAGGCATCCCAATTCCTGGGGTCAAGATCCATTTTTACCTTATCGAACTCGGCTAACAACAGTTTCACCAATTCGGGCTCCTTGCCATTGCCCAGAATACTCTCTGAAACAACACCCCCTTTGTCCAAATCTGGAGTTTTTCCACTAATGGTTTCAATGGACTTATATAAACCGTATAATTTCTGAGCTACTTCCGACTGTTCATCAGCAGTTTTATCGTAGGCTCTATTGTTTTCGGCAATTTCGGAAAGATATCGTGTACGAGCCGGCGGAATCACAAATACTTTTTCGCTCATCTCGTCGGTGATTTCATAATCACTTTTGAGATCCGCACCGGTACGCTCGACAATTTTATCCATAATTGCCTTATACAACTGATTCATCCCTGGGTCGTTGAATTGAGAAGCGATGGTCCCAAATACTGGCAGGGCATCATCGGAAGTTTCCCAAAGATTGTGGTTGCGTTTGTACTGTTTCTTTACATCGCGAAGTGCATCCTGAGCACCACGCTTGTCAAATTTATTAATGGCCACCAAATCGGCGAAATCGAGCATATCAATCTTTTCCAATTGGGTAGCGGCACCAAATTCTGGCGTCATTACATATAGGGAAACGTCGCTGTGATCTAAGATTTCGGTATCACTCTGACCAATGCCTGAGGTTTCCAATACAATAAGATCATAACCAGCAGCTTTAAGCACCTGCACGGCTTCACTCACATGTTTGGAGAGGGCCAAATTACTCTGCCGCGTGGCCAGACTACGCATATAGACACGAGGATTATTAATGGCATTCATTCGAATGCGATCTCCAAGTAAAGCACCTCCTGTTTTTCTTTTCGAAGGGTCTACAGATATAAGACCGATGGTTTTATCCGGAAAATCGATTAGAAATCGGCGCACCAACTCATCTACCAAGGAGGATTTTCCAGCCCCACCGGTTCCTGTAATTCCAAGAACCGGGGTCGTATTTTTTTCATTGGTTTTATGAATAACCTCTAAGGTTTCCCTAGCAACTTCAGGGAAGTTTTCCGCAGAGGAAATAATACGTGCGATCGCTTTGGGCTCCTTTTCCCGAATATGATCGATTTCACCATTCAATTCATTACCTATAGGGAAATCGGATTGTTCCACCAAATCGTTGATCATTCCTTGAAGGCCCATTTCCCGGCCATCATCGGGAGAATAGATTCGGGTGATACCATAGTCCATCAAGTCTTTGATTTCATCGGGCAGAATAACCCCTCCGCCACCACCAAAGATTTTGATATGGCCAGCACCCTTCTGCTGCAACAGATCGTACATGTATTTGAAGTACTCATTATGCCCCCCTTGATA
>CAZOSF010000027.1:27655-28817 GCA_964582415.1 uncultured Alteromonas sp. | reverse complement strand
AAATTATGAAAAAATTTACTTTACTTATTGCAATGCTTGTTTGCATGGTAGGTTTCGGTCAAGAAATCGAGGTGAAGAATTTGGGTAAAAACAACCCGGTTCAAGCACAGCAAGCGGCGTCACAAAAGCAAGTTTCTTCGACGACCACGCAATCTCAGAAGATTGTTGCCGGTAGTGTAGAATCACTTGGGCAGGGGGTGAATGATCCCAAGGCTGCCAATGGGGTATCTATGAAAAAGGCCAACCTATCTGAAGATCAGCTTCGTCAACTAAATGAAGAGACTGTAGTTAGAAATTCAAATAATGCGCCTCGTTACGCAAACGGGAATTTGATGGGAGCTGCGCAACTTTCTGCTACAGAAATGCAGCAGTTAAGCGCGGAAACTTCTCCAGCCAATGAAAACAACAAACCTATGTACCATTCTGCTGGGGTTGTTCCTGTTGAAGCTGAATTTTCCGTAAGTAACACTATTTTGAGCGGTGTGACCAATTGGAGCAACTTCCAAGCTCCTGCTACTGGTACCAACCAACAAGGTGCTGCCGTTATCACTATGAATGTAATGGGGCCACTGACTCCTTACACCGATATGGCGGCCTTCCAAGCAGATGCAGGTTCTTTGACAACTGAGGATTTCGGTGGGATGCCTACAGGTATTACCGCTTGTGGTCCAGTAATCAGTTCTACTCAAGGATGTTTTAACATCGTTGCTGGAGTTGAGATTTCTGCCTCTAACGGAACAGATACGATTGCGATTTCTGCTGGCCAGATTGGTAACACAATCGATTTAGTGGGTGCCAACACTTTCGTTGAGTATGGTCTTATTACCTTCACTGGTCCAGACGATGTATTTGCTGTTGGACATAGAATTTACAATAACTTAGATCCTAATACCGAATACCGCGTTTACGATCAAGGAGGTGCTTTAATTGCTTCTTTGTCTGCTAACACTCCTGTTGGTGCCGAAACGTTCTTTGGTGTTATTTCAACAGTGGCTATCGGTCACGTTGAAATCGAAGGAAACAATGGTTCTGGTGAGCTTATCGGAAACTTGATGTTCGGTGGTTCTGGCGGAGGCGGCGGAGGTGCTGCTTGTAACCAGACTAACCCAAGTAACGCATTTGAAAACGGACGTGGTTGTTCTGCTCCTCAGGGATGGACTGC
>CAZOSF010000027.1:12958-27555 GCA_964582415.1 uncultured Alteromonas sp. | reverse complement strand
GGAGGTCCTTGTGCCGAGTCTAACCCAGGTAATGCTTTTGAAAACGGATTCTTCAACGATCCAGTATCCGACGCTACCGTAGCTGTTGACGTTACTGTTCCTGCTGATACCGATTTCACCCTAGAGCAAGTGGTAATGAATCAATTCCACGATGTAGGAGCTACTATTGCTTCTGTTACCTTAACGTATTATGACGATGCTGGTGGACAACCCGGTACTGCAATTGGATCTGAAACATTGGCTCCAACTTCTCAAACAGTTGTTGGTAATAACTTCGGATTTGATGTAAGTGAAGTAGTATTGGATGTAACTCCAATGATGATGCCAGGTCAAGCTGGTTCAACTACTACCTACTGGATTGATGCTTCTGTAACTTCTTCTTCAGGTGGTATTACTGCTTGGGAAGCAACTACTGCTAGCTATGTTGGAAACAACATGTGGCAATTCTTCCTTGGAGCATGGGTAGATACTGGATTTGAAGGTGTTTATACATTCTCTGGACAATGCGACCCAATCGGTGGCGGCGGCGGTGGAGGAAACGATTGTAGCGTTTCTGGCCCAGGTAACGGATTTGAAAATGGTAAATCTTGTACTCAAAACTTAGGTCGTATCGTGGCTCACGATATCCAAGTTCCTGCCGATCAAAATATGATGCTTGAAGTGATCAACGCTAACGTATTCATCGGAGCTTCTGGTTCTGGTGTGAACGCTGCTTTCGTTGATATCTACATTTGGGGAGACAATGGTGGACAACCTGATCCAGGTAACGTAATTGCTACCGTTCCAGGATTCACCCCAACTTCTCAAACTGTTGTTGGATCTAACTTCGGATTCGACGTATGGAATGTAGAATTGGATCACCCAGATGTGATGCTAGACGGTCAAGTTGGTTCAACAACTACTTACTGGATTGGTCTATCTGTTGAGGCTACCGATGGAACTAACGTATTCTGGGAAAACTCAACTGCCGGTCTAGTTGGATTTGGTGAAGCTTATAATGACGGTTCAGGATTCGTAATCGACTCTACTCTAGAAGGTGTTTATACTTTCACTGCTAACTGTGAGGATATGGAAATCTTTACTTATGATGATTGTGAAGGTGCACTAAACATCGTTTGTGGTGAGTCTGCTCTTGGATCTACTATCGGTGCAACCGATGATAGTGATGTAGCTCCTGATTGTGATACTCCAACCACCACTCCAGGTGTATGGTATAAGTATGAGGATAACACTGGTCTAGCTGCCAACATTACCCTTACTACTTGTAGCGCAAATACAGACTACGATACCAAAATCTCTGTTTATACAGGTGAATGTAGCAACCCACCATTAACTTGTGTGGCTGGTAACGACGACGATCCAAACTGTCCTAACTTCCAATCAACAGTTGAATTTACAACTGATGGAAGTGCTACTACTTACTACATCCTTGTTCACGGATTTGGTGGTCAAACAGGTAACTTCGAGTTAACCATGACTTGTGACTTTATCCCACCACCAAACGATGACATCGAAGATGCTATCGACTTGGATGAAGTAGGATGTCCATTTACAGATGAAAACGTAGCTATGCCTGCAGCCACTGAAGAAAGTGGAACTCCAACAGACTGTGATATCAGCGGTGCTAATGGAGTATGGTATAAGTTCACTCCAGAACTAGACGGACAAATCACTGGAACAATTGTTACTCCAGGAGGAGTTCCAGGTGCATACTTGTCAGTAAATAATGGACCACTTGCAGGAGATTATTCTTCTGTTGCGGCAGATTTTGGTGGTGCAATACCAGCAGATCCATTAACTGCTGATGCAGCTGTTGTTATTGATGATGACACTACAGGTGATCCTAACGATGGTTGTGATCCAATTGATAATGGTGCTGATTTGAGCGGCAAAATTGCAATTGTAAGACGAGGCTCTTGTGAATTTGGATTTAAGGCCTTGGCTGCACAAAATGAAGGTGCTGTTGCTGTAATCGTTGTGAACAACCAACCTGGCGATCCTATCGTTATGGGAGGTGGAGCTGTTGGAGCCGACGTTACAATTCCTGCAGTTATGATAAATGATGTTGATGGTGAGGCTCTTATTGCTGAAATATTAGGAGGCAATACCGTTAATATGACCTTAGTTTCAGGGTTTGACGGCTTTAGTTCCGTTACCTTCTATACCGCTCCTGATGAGTCTTCTAGCGAGGACGAATTAGTATTGGTAGACTGGTGGCAGAACCAATGTGTACCTGGCGCAACAGCTACTATTCCAGTAACTGCTGGTCAGACATACTATTGTTTCGTAGTAAACACTGGTTCAGTAACTGATATCGTATTTGATAACTGTCAATTGGGTGTTAATAGTAATGAAATCGAAGGATTTGTTTACTATCCAAACCCAGCTAATGACTACTTGAATCTTTCTGCTACTCAGAACATCGAGAACGTTGCACTTTACAACATTCTTGGTCAGAAAGTAATTGATATGAATGTAGAGGCTACTCAGACTCAAGTAAGCGTTGCTAACTTGGCCTCTGGTGCTTACATCATGCATGTTACTGTCGATGGTCAGAAAGGTACTTACAAGGTTATTAAGAATTAATTTTTTCTGATTTATAGTTAAGAAGCCATCCCGATTTATTCGGGGTGGCTTTTTTAATTGGTTACCTTTGTAATCCAATGGAGTTACAGTTTTCTTTTATTGTTCCTGTATACAATAGACCTGGAGAGATCTATGAATTGCTCGATAGTGTTTCTGCTTTAGAATTCACTGAACCATTCGAAATAGTTATTGTGGAAGACGGTTCTACCGAAACATGCCAGCATATTGTAGAACGCTACAAGGAAAAACTCCATATTTCTTATTTCTTCAAGGAAAATAGTGGACCAGGTGACTCCAGAAATTATGGGATGTCCCGTGCAAAAGGTAACTATTTCATCATCCTTGACTCCGATTGCCTGCTACCCCCACAGTATATGAATACTGTTGCTGCTTATTTGGAAGAACACTATTGTGATTGCTATGGAGGCGCTGATGCTGCTCATGACAGTTTTACTTCCCTTCAAAAAGCCATTAATTATGTCATGACCTCCTTTTTAACCACAGGTGGTATTCGCGGCAATAAAAAAGCAGTTCAAAGATTTGAGCCTCGAAGCTTTAATATGGGGCTTTCAAAACAAGCATTCGAGCTCACTAATGGTTTTTCGGATATTCATCCAGGGGAAGACCCTGATCTCTCACAAAGAATCATGAAACTTGGGTTAAAAACTTCCTTTATTCCCAATGCTTATGTTTTTCATAAGCGCCGTATTTCTTGGAGAAAATTTTACCAACAAGTGAAGAAATTCGGAATGGTGCGCCCGATTTTGAATAAATGGCATCCTAGTTCGTCCAAGATCACATTTTGGTTTCCCACCCTTTTCCTATTTTTTGTTCTGTTTTCCATAATAGGTCCATTTTTTATCTCCCCTTTGGTTGCGTTGCCATTAATTGGTTACTGCCTGATCATTTTCATTCACTCAAGTATCTTAAACAAAAGCGTGACAATTGGCTTATATTCCATAGTGGCCCTATTCGTTCAGTTCTTTGGCTATGGTTGGGGGTTTTTGAAGTCGACGTTTTTTATTCATTGGTTACATAAAAACCCGCGAGAACAATTTCCCACGCTATTTTTTAAGTAACTTTAATGTGTGGATACAAACAGCCCAAAATCAAAAAATCTTAAAGTAAGGAACTTCTTTTTCTTTCTAGGAATGGCCATTCTATTGTGGTTTCTCACAAAATTCTCGGATGAAATAAAAGCCAATGTAGAAGCCGATATTCGGTATATCAACGTTCCCGAAGAAGTGTTGCTTTCGGAAAAAAACCCGAAGCACTTTTCCATGGATCTCTCTGCCAATGGATTTCAAATGCTTTTATATGCCGTGAAGGATGCCGTTCTTGAAATTAATGTCGGGGAATATTATACCAATGGAAGTAATGAAATCAGTCTCAGCCAAGCTGAGGTGGCCGGAATTGTAAAACGCCAACTGGGCGTTAGTAATGTCGACAATATTTCCCTTTCCCCTTTAAAGATCTATTTAGATAAGAGCGTACAGAAAATGGTACCCATTCGTTTCAATGGATCTATTAATTGCAAGGAAGGGTTTCGTTTGGTTTCCGGAATACAATTAATGCCAGATTCCATTTTGTTGAATGGTCCTTCTGAAGTAATCGCTAAAATAGATTCTGTCGTTACCAAAAAAGTTTCAAAAAAGAATATCGAGGAATCGTTCGAAGAAATAATTGATCTGCAAAATCCTGACGCTTCTAAGGTGATACTTTCAGCTACGAGTACCCAGCTAAATGTCAACGTTGAGGAGTTTACCCAAAAACAGGTGACTGTTCCCATTCAGTTGGTCAATGTACCTAAAGACGCAAAAATTAGGTTACTCCCAGAGAATATTACCGTTAAATTCGATGTAGCCGTGAAAGATTTCAATACCATAGAAGCCTCACATTTTCAGGTGGTGTGTGATTTCAATGATAAAATCACAGAAGGACATTTTATGATTCCCAAAATTGTACAAAAACCAGAAGCTGTGTTTCGCGTTGATTTGGAAACTAAAAAAGTTGAATATCTAATCTTCAAAAAATGAAAATCGTGGGTCTCACAGGGGGTATCGGCAGTGGGAAAACTACTGTGGCCGAAATGTTTCGTGATTTAGGGATTCCAGTATATATAGCCGATACAGAGGCCAAAAGATTAACCAATACCTCCAAAGTAATTCGTAGAAAACTTGAAGGCCTTTTAGGAAGTGAAGCCTATTTAAATAACGAAATAAATCGCGGGTTTGTGGCCGACAAAATTTTCAACGATCCTTCCTTGTTGCACCAGGTAAATGAAATTATTCATCCAAAAGTACGGGCCCATTTTAAACGCTGGGCCAAAAAACAAAGTTCTCCGTATGTCATAAAGGAAGCTGCGATATTATTCGAAAATGGTGGGTATAAGGAATGTGATAGCACCATTTTGGTGACAGCACCTAAGCAAATTAGAGTACAGAGAATTCAGAATCGCGACCATTCTACATTAGACCGGATAGAGGACAGGATGAAGAACCAATGGGAAGATGAGAAGAAGATTCCCTTGGCAGATTTTGTCATTGAGAATATTGAATTAAGCAACACAAAATCGCAAGTGGTTGATATTCATAAAAATATACTCAAAAATTTATAAGAATACCCCTCGGGCCTTTTGTTAACATTTGGTTAAACAACCCAAGCCCTAAATGTTAAAATCTTACATTTGAGATATGAACAAGAAGATTTTCGCCCTGCTTATAGGCTTTATGTCCTTGTCCTTGTTGGGAATCATTTTTGTTCAAGGATATTGGATTCGTAACGCTTATGAAACGAAGGAAGAACAGTTTACATTCAGTGTCCGACAAGTTCTTATAGAGGTTGCAAGAAAGGTTCAGTTAAGGGAAACCGAGCAGTATTATCAGTTGTACAGTGGTTTGGTGGATAGTTTAGAAGTTCCTGATAATGTGAACGTTACAGAACTCATTTATCGAATCGTGAATGAAGATAATAATGAGACCGTGATTTTCTCTGATGGTATCGTTGAAGAAGATTACAAGCTATCCAATTATTTTTTGGATACCGACCTGGATAGTATTCAATTCAAGAAAATAACGAATAAAAAGAGCACCACTCGTATTATTGGTGGAATTGATAATCGTGGAGGGGTCACCCAAACTCAAGTAGACTTCAGTAGGTTGCGGGATTTCGAACGGAAGCAGTTCGAGGATGCAGTAAGTAATATCACATCTCGAACTCCAATTCATAACCGTGTATCCAATGAGGAGATAAAACAATTTATAGAATCTGAATCACAGGAGCGCGGTATTAAATCAAATTTTGAATTTGCCGTTTATAGCAATGAATTGGCTACCAAAATTCGTTCCCAAGATTTCCAATTGGATCCTGCCAGCACCTATGGAGTGCCCTTGTTTGTGAATGATAATTTCGATACAAATTATCAGTTGTATGTTAATTATTCAGACAAGAATAGGGAAATTCTGAATTCTATATTGGGCATGGCTTTGTTATCATTGGCCTTCACCGGTGTGATCGTTTTAGCTTACGCTAGTGCTTTGAGACAGTTGTTTCGCCAAAGGCAGATTTCACAAATCAAAACGGATTTTATCAATAATATGACCCATGAATTCAAGACCCCCATTGCCACTATTAATTTGGCGTTGGATGCCCTCAAAAACCCAAAGGTTGCTGAGAATAAAGAATTCATCGATCGGTACCTTAAGATGATTCGTGATGAAAACCGTCGAATGCATGCCCAGGTTGAAAATGTATTACGGATTTCTAAGCTGGAGAAAAATGAATTGGATCTACCGAAAGCACGAGTGAAGTTACATGAAATCATTGAGGAAGCGATGACTCATGTGAGTTTGATTGTTGAAGATCGAGGAGGCTATATCCACCACCATTTTGAGGCTATGAAATCCTCGGTTTTAGGAAATGAGCTTCATCTGACAAATGTCGTTGTAAATATTTTGGATAATGCGATTAAATATTCCGAAGGGGCTCCTGAAATTGAAATTTGGACCGAAAACGTAAAGAACAACATCGTTGTAAAGATTCAGGATCACGGAATCGGAATGTCCAAAAGTGTGCAGAAAAAAATATTCGAAAAATTTTATAGAGAACACACAGGAGATATTCATAATGTGAAGGGCCATGGTCTCGGACTATCTTATGTGAAACGAATACTGGATGACCATAATGCTGAAATATTCGTAGAAAGCGAAAAAGGAAAAGGAACAACATTCACAATAAAAATGCACTTAATATCATAATATATGGAAACACAAAACAAAAAAATCCTGCTAGTTGAAGACGATCCGAATTTTGGAACCGTACTAAAGGACTACCTATCCATGAACGACTATTCCGTGGTACATGCCAAAAATGGAATGGAGGGCTTCGAAAAGTTCAAAAAGGATGATTTCGACCTTTGTATTTTGGACGTAATGATGCCTTATAAGGATGGCTTCACACTAGCCAAAGAAATCCGTGAAAAAAACCAAGATGTGCCTATCATCTTTTTGACAGCGAAAGCCATGAAAGAGGATGTTTTAAAAGGCTATAAGGTGGGGGCGGATGATTATTTGAACAAGCCCTTTGATAGTGAGGTGCTATTGATGAAAATAAAGGCAATCATTCAAAGAAAGGCAACGGATTCCATAGCCGATAGCAAACAGTTCGAATTTAACATTGGAAGTTTCCATTTGAATTCAAAATTGCGTTTCCTTACCTATAAAAACGAAGATCCAATAAAATTATCTCCGAAAGAAAACGATTTGTTGCGATTGCTGGCCCTACATAAGAACGATTTAATGCCCAGGGAATTAGCATTGACCAAGATATGGCGCGATGATAACTACTTCACCTCAAGAAGTATGGATGTTTATATCGCTAAATTACGTAAATATCTTAGCAAGGATGATGATGTGGAAATCATCAATATTCATGGAGAAGGATTCCGATTAGTGGTTAAAAGTGAAGTAGACCAATAGTCTTTAAAATATTAAGTGTACAAGCCCTGATCTATGAAGACAGGGCTTTTTTTATGAGGTTTACAATAGGAACACTCGGTTCATCAAAGTTGAACCAATGAATTTGTGGATTCTTGCGAAACCAGGTTCCCTGACGCTTGGCAAATCGCCTCGTATTACGTTTTATGGCTTCAATCGCTTCCTCCAAGGTACAGTGGTCTTCTAAAAAATCGAACAATTCTCGATAACCTACGGTCTGTAGTGCATTTAATTCTTTGTAGGGTAGTAGGGATTTGGCTTCATCCAACAATCCTTCTTCCATCATCAAATCTACTCTTTGGTTGATCCTATCATAAACAACTTCCCGGGGAGCCTCCAATCCAATATACAAACTTCGAAATGGACGATTTACGGTTCTGTTTTTACGAAAGCTCGAAAATGGCTTTTCGCTACTACGAATTACTTCCAACGCACGAATCACCCTTTGTGGATTTTGAATATCTACTTCCTTAAAGTAGTCTGGATCCTTTTTTTGCAGTTCCTCTTGAAGTGGTTCGATTCCGTGTTTCTTGAATGCTTCATTGAGTTCCTGTCGTCCGCTTTCCGTTACTTCTGGAAAATCATCCAACCCCTTGATTACGGCATCTACATAGAGTCCCGAACCTCCCACCATGATAACTACCGGATGTTGTTCAAAAAGCTTCTTCAAAAGCGTTAGGGCATCTCTCTCAAAATCCCCTACACTATAAAATTCATGAATGCTTTTGTTTTGAATGAAATGATGTTTAGCTTGTTCAAGCTCCTGTTTTAAAGGTACAGCAGTGCCAATCTTCATTTCTTTAAAAAATTGTCGGGAGTCTGCCGATAGGATTTCAGTATCAAAGGCGTTTGCAAGTTCGATGGCAAGTCTCGTTTTTCCAATTGCGGTAGGACCTACCACACACACCAATAAGGGGAGCTCCTCTGGCATATCGTTAACGTGGATTTAATTCTTCCCCACAATTGTAGCAGTACTTTGCATCATCTCGGTGCTTTTCGGCATTACAATTTGGGCATGTTTGGGTATTCACATGGACATAACTGTCCGATTTGTTATACTCTGCGGTAACAATACCCGTAGGAACAGCAATGATACCATACCCTAAAATCATTATGAATGCGGCAATAAACTGACCTAAAGGAGTGGCAGGGGCAATATCACCAAAGCCAACAGTAGTAAGTGTGACAATACACCAATAGATGCTTCTCGGGATGCTTGAAAAGCCATTTTCCTCACCTTCCACCAAATACATGACGGTTCCAGCAATGATAGCAATGATTAAAACTGCAAAAAGGAATACAAGAATTTTCGCCTTACTATTGTTCAAGGCATTTCGTAATCGATTAGCTTCCCCTATATACCTCGTTACTTTCAGGATTCGGAAAACCCTGAGCAATCGCAAAGCTCTTACGGTAAGCAGATAATTGCTGCCGGCCAGAATAAAAGACAGATATAGGGGAATGGTTGAAAGGAAGTCGATGATCCCATAAAAACTAAAGATGTATCGAAATGGTTTTCTTACCGAAACGATTCGGAGGATATACTCTATACTGAAGAAAATAGTGATAATCCATTCTCCTACATACAAATAATCATAAATGCGCTCTTCCAATCCCTGCACACTCTCAACCATCACAAAAATCACGCTCAGCAAAATCAGCACCAAAAGCACGACATCAAACAGTCTCCCTTCTGGGGTGTCTGCCTCATAAATAATTTCATGAAGACGGCTGCGCCAACCTGATTTCGGTTTTATCACGGATGAAGTATTATGGATTAAAAATAAGTAAGTTTCTTTAATCCACCGTATTTGCAGACAAATTTACGATTTTCATCACCTTGTTTTTTCGCAAATAGGATTGTATGATGTGTTGAGAATCCCTATTGTCTTGCATGGGATTGATGATTGACTTTAAAACTTCAGGGTGGTTGATTTGATAATTTAGGTGGTAAAAACCGAATCCGATGTATTTTCCATTTTCAATCAAAACCACAGAACGTTCCTCTATTTCCCGTCCCTTATCGATGATCAACATATTCTGTTGGGCGTAGTTGTGCTTTTCCAAAAAAGCTTGTACACGGTTGTTATATTCCTCTGACGGTTCTTCCCCAATACAGGCCCCATAACATTCCTTAATGCTATGTAGGAAGCAGCTACCCTTCGCTTCATACAGTCCGTTTAGTTTTTGACAGAGCTGATGAGTTTCGGTAATGGAATGAAGGACATTACGTGCTTGCTGATAATTGCTGAATGTGGTAATAGGACGTTTCCGGCTATCGGCTTTTTCAATTTTTAAGTTGATGTAGCCGCTCTCGTCTTTAAAACTGGAGAGTTGGTAGGTAAAAATACTCCTTCGCAAAGCTCGGTTATAAAGAGGTTTATTCTTTTTGATCTCTTCACTTTCCTTTAAAAGGGCAATCAACTCACTTCCTGTTTCTTCATAACTAACTTCGGCTACCTCCAGCTGCATTCTCTTCGACTTGCGATTGTCACTGGTAAAATGCTGCACCAGTCGTTTTCGGATATTTTTGCTCTTACCGATATAAATGATTTCCCCATCTTTTCGGTGCATATAATACACTCCAGTTTCCGTTGGGGCACTTTCGATGATATCCAATAGTTTCGGTTCCAATTGGCGTTTTGGATCTTTGCGAACCGTCTCTTTTAGGATTTCCTTGCCTGTATCCCGATCCAAAAGCATTTTAAATAGACTTACAGTCGCCTTGGCATCCCCCTGAGCCCTATGTCTGTCACTAATGGGAATACCCAAAGAACGCACTAGTTTACCCAGGCTATAGGAATCCTTACCCGGAATTAGCTTCTTCGATAATTCTACGGTGCATAGGGTGTCTCGCTCGAACTTATAACCAAGGCGGTCAAATTCTGTGGTGAGTATACGGTTATCGAATTGGGCATTATGAGCAACTACGATACAACCTTCGGTTATTTCGATAATTCGCTTGGCCACCTCATAAAATTTAGGGGCATTGCGAAGCATATCGTTGTTGATACCCGTAAGATTCACCACAAACGGCTGTATTTTTCGTTCTGGATTGATGAGACTACTAAATTGATCGATTACCTGATGACCATCGTATTTATAGATGGCGATCTCGGTGATACCTTCTTCATTGTATTTACCTCCTGTGGTCTCTATGTCCAGTATGGCGTACATCCTTCGTTTATAAGATTAATGGTAATTTCGTTCACCAAAGAGGGCACTGCCCACCCGTATCATATTGCTTCCATGTTGCAAAGCGATTTCATAATCTCCGCTCATCCCCATAGAAAGGTATTCGAATCCGTATCGATCCTTCAATTCCTGATAAAGACGTTCCAATTTTTCAAATTCCTCTGAAATTTGACGGGTATCGTCTGTGAAAGTGGCCATCCCCATGAGTCCTTTGATGCAAACATGTGAAAGGCCTTTAAATGCTGTGCTTTCCAGAAGATTCTTTGCCTCTTCTGCGGACATTCCAAATTTACTGTCTTCTTCAGCAATTTTTATTTGGAACAGGCAAGGGATGATACGATTGTTTTTCTCCCCTTGCTTATTGATTTCTTCAAGGAGTTTAAGGCTATCTACAGCATGGATTAGATGTACGAAAGGTGCGATGTATTTCACCTTGTTTCGCTGCAAATGTCCAATCAAATGCCATTCAATATCCTTTGGAAGCGTTTCCCATTTTTCAGTGAGTTCCTGTACTTTGTTTTCCCCAAACACCCGATGCCCTGTATTGTATGCATCCATTATCGCCTGTGCCGGTTTCGTCTTGGAAACAGCAACCAGAGTGACGTTCTCGGGAAGAGATGATTTAAAAGCTATAATATTTTCGGCTACGCTCATTTCGGAATACTCACCAATAAGAAAGGGAATGTAAAGCAATTCATACTTAAAGTCAAGTAGACTGCCTTCATTTCGTCAACAATTTTCAAACAATGAAAAAGATAATGACCTAAGCAAATTGAGAAGCTACTTTCTCTGCTTTTCTGCTTTCAGAATAATCATAAAACCCTTCCCCGCTCTTTACACCCAATTTACCAGCCATAACCATGTTTACCAATAGGGGACAAGGGGCATATTTAGGATTCTTAAAACCGTCGTACATCACATTCAGAATCGACAAACATACGTCCAAACCAATGAAATCGGCCAGTTGAAGTGGTCCCATGGGATGTGCCATGCCCAATTTCATAACGGTATCAATCTCTTGAACTCCTGCTACTCCGTTATAGAGTGTTTCAATCGATTCGTTAATCATCGGCATTAAGATGCGATTGGCCACAAATCCCGGGTAATCATTTACTTCTACAGGTACTTTATTTAACTTTTTAGCAATGGCCTCCACCGTATTATAAGTATCTTCACTGGTATTGTAGCCCTTAATGATTTCTACCAGTTTCATAATCGGCACTGGGTTCATAAAGTGCATACCGATAACGCGCTCTGGACGGCTGGTTGAAGCGGCTATTTGGGTGATGGAAATGGAGGAAGTATTGGTTGCCAAAATAGTATCTTCAGGACAGAAAGCATCCATGTCCTTAAAAATCTTCAATTTCAGGTCGATATTTTCCGTTGCAGCTTCCACAACAAGACTTGCATATTCAACTCCATCTTCCAAATTGGTGTAGGTAGAAATATTTCCCAGCGTTCGTTCTTTGTCTGCATTGGTGATGACCTCTTTTGCCACCATGCGATCAAGATTTTTTGTGATGGTTGCCAACCCTCTATCCAAGGCGGCTTGTGAAACATCGATAAGTTGAACTTTATAATCGAATTGAGCGAAGGTATGGGCAATTCCGTTCCCCATAGTACCCGCTCCTATAACGGCAACATTTTTCATAGTAATTTATAAACTTTTGAAATTTTCTATCACTTTCAGGGCTACTCGAAGGGCATTGGTGCCTTGCTCTAAGGTGACCACCGGAGTAGTATCATTCTCGATGGCATCGGCAAAGGTTTCCAATTCTTCCAGTATGGCATTGTTGGAGGCAATCTCAGGATTATCAAAGTAGATCTGTTTTTTCTTTCCTTCTGCATTGGTAAGCACCATCGCGAAGTCATCCTCCTCTTTAGGGGCATCCTTCATTTTTACCACCTCACATTTCTTTTCAAGGAAATCGACCGATATGTAAGCATCTCTCTGAAAGAAACGCGCCTTGCGCATCTTTTTCATAGAAATTCGACTGGCGGTTAAATTGGCCACACATCCGTTTTCAAACTCAATCCGGGCATTCGCAATATCAGGAGTTTCCGAAATCACCGAGACACCACTGGCACTGATTCCGGTTACGGGACTTTTCACCACACTCAATATGGCATCGATATCGTGGATCATAAGATCCAAAACCACTGGAACATCTGTTCCTCTGGGATTGAACTCTGCCAAACGGTGCGCTTCAATGAACATGGGGTTTTCGAATTTCCCCTGAACCGCTTTAAAGGCAGGGTTGAAACGTTCCACATGTCCCACCTGTCCCTTCACACCATGCTTTTTCGCCAGAGCTAAAAGGGCTTCGGCCTCTTCCACGGTTTGAGTTATGGGCTTTTCGATAAACAGATGTTTACCCGCTTCGATCACCTTTTTGGCACAATCGAAATGATATATGGTAGGGGTTACTACATCCACTACATCGCAGGCTTCGATTAAGGCCTCCATGCTGGGAAAGCTTTTATAGCCGAATTCTTTGACGATTTGCTTTGTGGCTTTGGTGTCGGCATCATAAAAACCGACCAGTTCATACCTTGAGGACTGCTGCAACAGTTTTAGATGAATTTTTCCTAGATGTCCCGCACCTAAGACGCCTGCTTTTAGCATGTGTTTCGATTTTTAGCAAAGATACCTTTTTTGGAGTAAAATATCCCCTGTGCCGTTTTCAAATTCCTTTATCGATTGTGTAACTTTGTATTCTATCCCAAGTTTACAATTACTACGTGTATTCATGAAAGATACCCACATTCATCAAGGACTGCGAAAAAAACTGGTCGATCTCTTAAAAAGAAAAGGAATTCAGCAACCTGAGGTGTTGGAAGCAATTAATACGGTTCCCAGACATCTATTTATGGACAGTGGATTTTTAGACCATGCTTATGCAGATAAAGCCTTTCCTATTGCAGCCGATCAAACGATTTCACAACCCTATACCGTAGCCCGACAAACGGAATTGCTTCAGGTGAAGGCGGGTGACAAGGTGTTGGAAATCGGAACAGGAAGTGGTTACCAAAGTGCAGTACTCATAGCCATGGGGGTTCAGGTATATACCATTGAACGGCAAAATGAACTTTTCAAAAAGACGCAACGCTTCCTTCCAAAAATCGGATTCCGACCCAAGAAAATGGTGTTCGGCGATGGTTATAAAGGGCTGCCGGAGTTTGCCCCCTATGATGGAATTGTTGTGACTGCAGGTGCCCCATTCGTTCCCAACCCACTATTGGCACAGCTAAAAATAGGTGGGCGATTGGTCATTCCAGTGGGGGAAGAGGTCCAAATCATGACCGTTTTTGAACGTAAGAGTCCGTCGGAATTCGAAAAAACCGAACACGGGGAATTTCGATTTGTTCCCATGCTGGAAGATAAAAACTAAAATTAGCCTTTCAATTTAAAAGGGATCGTTTGGATACCAATCCAGCTGGATTACCCCAATCTCCGGATTCCCTTTGTGAACCAGTTGCCGGAATTTATCAACATCACTGGGCCCTTCGCTACCGCGGTAATGGTAGGGATAAACGAGGGTAGGTTTGAAATCCAAGACAGCTTCGGCTGCTTTTTCCACAGGCATGGTATAAGGAAGATTCATACACACAAAGGCTCGGTCGATATGCTGCAGTTGTCTCATTTCCGGGATGTCTTCAGTGTCACCGGATATGTACACACGTTCGTCTTTTTGTTCAAGTATATATCCATTACCCCTTCCTTTCTCATGGAATTTCAGGGCTTCCTCTCGTAAGTTATACATCGGAATGGCTTCGATACTAAAATTCCTGAATTCTTTGGTTTCCCCATTATTGATTACA
>CAZOSF010000027.1:0-12858 GCA_964582415.1 uncultured Alteromonas sp. | reverse complement strand
GCATGACTGATAGGGTGAAGTTTGAAAGTGGAATTCGCTAAATCACCTGGATCGTCCTGGGTAATGGTAATTTCTTCAACAGGTGTATCAGGTTCCGAGGTGCTCTGGGTTTGATGGGTATCCTTACAGGATAAAAGAATAATTGCTAATAGAAGCAACAGGGTATAAGGTTTCATAGTTGATGGATTTTCCCAAAGATATTTAATCTTCAGTCTTTTAGCGTTAATAGCATCTTAATATTGCTGCGTTGATAGGGATTGTCCGATTCTAAAGGAATTTCTTTGAACCCAAATTTTCGATAGATATGTATGGCATTTTCCAATTTGGTATGGGAATATAACATAAGATTCTTTCCCTGTTCTTGGGCAAATGAGATACAATGCTCGAGTAGTTGCTGCCCAATTTTTTTTCCACGCATGCGAACGTCCACAGCCATTTTGGTCAATTCGTAGCTATCCTCGTCTTGAGGAATCAAGGCAACGGTTCCCAGCACCCTATCATTTTCCAAAGTGAAAAAAATATGGCCTCCTTTTTCGATAATGTATTTTTCCGGTTGAGACAAAACCATTTCATCGTAGGGTTCTACGTAAAAATAGGTGCGGAGCCATTCTACATTCAGCTCATAAAAGAAAGAGGCGTATTCACTTTGAAAAGGAAGGATTCTCATGAACCTACAGAACCTATTCTTTTACCGTCGATGATCACTTCTGCAATCGGGTCGGAGCCGAAGGCATAGGGGATATACCCATAAGAGGGAAGGGTTTTGGTAATGATAACACTCGCTTTTTTTCCAATGGTGATACTTCCATGTGAATCGAGAAGCCCCATGGCATACGCTCCATTTATTGTAGCTGCATTGATAGCTTCCTCTGGGGTTAATCGCATTTTTATACAGGCAGCTGCAACCACAAAATTCATGTTTCCCGATGGTGAAGACCCCGGATTGAAATCGGTTGCTAGGGCTAAGGGGAGTCCTGCTTCAATAATTTGACGACCTGGGGTATACGGTATACTCAAGAAAAAGGAACAACCTGGAAGCGCCACGGGCATGGTAACTGAGCCTTGGAGCACTTCAATATCTTCTTCGGTTACCAGTTCTAAATGATCCACACTTAAAGCCTGGTGTTTTACTCCAGTTGCTACGCCACCAATAGCATTGAACTGATTTACGTGTATTTTAGGAATCAAACCAAATCGTTTGGCTTCAGAAAGCAAGCGTTCTGTGTCTGCAACACTGAAATACCCTTCTTCGCAGAAAATGTCGATATATTCGGCAAGATTTTGTTCCGAAATCATGGGGAGCATTACCTCACATATTTCATCCATATAACCCGCTTTGTTTCCTTTAAAACGATTGGGAACTGCATGTGCCCCTAAGAAAGTGGTTTTAACGGCGATTGGGTAATTTTCTGCTAATTGTTTGGCTACACGAAGCATTTTGGCCTCTGCTTCCGGGGTGAGTCCATAGCCGCTTTTAATTTCAATGGCCCCCGTACCCATGGCCATTACTTCCTTAAGGCGAACTTCCGATTGAGCATATAGCTCTTCCTCGGATGTCGCTTGCAACTTCATTGCGCTGTTCAATATTCCACCTCCTTTTTCAGCGATTTCCTGATAGGTGAGACCATTGATACGGTCGATAAACTCTTGTTCGCGATTTCCTGCGTATACCAAATGGGTATGACTGTCGCACCAAGTGGGTAACACCAGTCGATCTGTACAATCGATGATTTCTACTTCTGTGAAATGAGGGATTTGCTTCATGGTGCCGTACCCTTCAATGCGATCACCGTTTAATAGCAGCCAAGCATTTTGTATACGGGGCAATTCGTTCATTTCCCTACCGGACAGAAAGCGTGGGGTTTGCTCTCGTACCTGAAGCAATTCCTTGATATTTGTTAACAAAAGTTTCATTGGCTAAAGATAGCAAACCTGCAAGGGATTTTATACTTTTAATCCATCAAAAACAACGTCATGAAACCCAAGAAATTAGGTGTAAATACAGTGTGTACCCATGTGGGGGAAATCAAGGATGAGCAATTTAAGGGAGCGGTTTCGCCGCTGTATATGTCCAGCTCTTATGCCTATGAAGGGGTAGATGTAAAGCGGTATCCTCGCTATTTCAACACCCCCAATCAGGAGGCACTAGGGAAGAAAATTGCTGCCTTGGAGCTTTGTGAAGCGGGAATGCTATTTGGAAGTGGAATGGCAGCCGTAAGTACGGCGTTATTGGCATTTTTGAATAGTGGAGATCATGTGGTGGTACAGAAGACCATCTATGGAGGAACCTATAATTTTATTGTAGAGCAGTTCCCGAAATATGGGATTGAATATGATTTTACCGACGGATTTACGAAGGAAGATTTTGAAATTAAAATAAAGTCCAATACCAAGGTGATTTATGTGGAGACGCCTTCCAATCCGTTGATGATGATTACCGATTTGGAAATGATCAGTGATCTTGCCAACAAATACGAATTGGTAAGTATGATTGACAATACCTTTGCATCGCCCATCAATCAGAATCCGTCGTTGTTTGGAATCGACATTATGATTCACAGTGCGACCAAATATATGGGCGGTCACAGTGATATTTGTGCAGGAGCGATTGCCTGTTCCCAAGAACATCGCGATCGAATCTGGGGATTGGCAAAAAATCTCGGAGGGAGCCTGAGCGATTATACCGTTTGGCTTTTGGAACGCAGTATGAAAACCATGGCACTTAGGGTAAAGGCACAGAATCGCAATGCGAAAAAAGTGGCCAAATGGTTGGACAAGCATCCGTTGGTAAGCACGGTCTATTATCCTGGGTTGCGCTCCCATCCAGACCACTCCTTGGCAAAACGACAGATGAAAGGGTATACGGGAATGTTGTCTTTTGAATTGATTCCCTCGGTGGATGCTCAGAAATTTGTGGATGCTTTGTTATTGATTAAACCCTCTATGAGTTTGGCTGGGGTAGAATCTACCATATTATCTCCCGTGAAAACGTCCCATGCTTTGTTGCCTGTAGAAGAACTACAGCGACAGGGAATTTCTGAGGGGCTTTTACGATTGTCTGTGGGGATAGAGGATAAACAAGATATTATTGCCGATTTGGAACAAGCCTTCGAAACGATAACGAAAACTCAAATGCAACAATCATGAAACTAGATATATTGGCAATAGGAGCGCATCCCGATGATGTTGAAATGAGCTGTGGGGCTACCTTGGCCAAAGAAATTTCATTAGGTAAGAAGGTTGGGATTTTAGACCTAACACGAGGTGAATTAGGCACTCGCGGAAATGCCGAGATTAGAGATAAGGAGGCAGCCGAGGCTGCTGAAATATTGGGGGTTTCGGTACGTCACAATCTTAGGTTTTCGGATGGTTTTTTTGTGAATAATGCAGCCTCTCAAATGGAGGTAATGCGCATCATTCGTGCCTATCGTCCTGAAATAGTATTGTGCAATGCAATAGATGATCGCCATATCGATCATGGAAAGGGAAGTAAGTTGGTAAGCGATGCCTGCTTTCTGAGTGGACTTAGAAAAATAGAATCCCAGTATAATGGAGAGGAGCAGGAGGCGTGGCGACCCAAACAGGTGTATCATTACATTCAATGGAAGGACCTCACTCCCGATTTTGTGGTAGATGTTACTGGATTTATGGAGAAAAAATTGGAAGCGGTTTTTGCTTATAGGAGTCAGTTTTATGATGCCCAAAGCGACGAACCCGATACGCCCATCTCATCCTTGAATACGAAAGAGAGTCTAAGCTACAGAAACCGCAACCTAGGAAGATTGATAGGTACGGAATACGGGGAGGGTTTCACGGTTGAAAGATACCCGGCAGTCCGTTCCCTGAGTGATTTGATTTAAATTTTTCCAAACTATTGTAAGTAGTTGCAATTTGGATTATATTTGCACCCGCTTCAAAAGCGAAATACTTTCTGGTGGTTGTAGCTCAGTTGGTTAGAGCGCTGGATTGTGGTTCCAGAGGTCGCCGGTTCGAGCCCGGTCTTCCACCCAAAACGTAAGCTTCCCAAAAAAACGGGAAGCTTTTTTTGTTGCTGAACTTTTGTGTGAACTTGCCGGGCGAGAAGTTTATGCCGAGCGGAGACGAGGTACCCCCGGTCTTCCACCCAAAACCGAAAAACCCACCCCTTTATCCCCTCCCAGGAGGGGAGTACCCATGCAGTAGTCTATCGTCTTTTGTCTTTCGTTCTACTTCTTGCCTCCTGATTCCACTGCCCATAAAAAAAGCCCTTCGGTAGAAGGGCGATTCCAAATGCTGATAGGTCGTGATTATTTCAGTTTAATTCGTTCATCACGATTGGCCACTTCCCAAGCTGTTTGAAAAATAAGTTGGGCTCGTTTTGCCATAAGTTCGTATTCTATTTTGTCCGGTGTATCGGTGGGTTGATGGTAGTCTTCATGTACCCCATTGAAATAGAAGATTACCGGGATATTGTTTTTTGCAAAGTTGTAATGATCGCTACGGTAATAGAAGCGATTGGGATCATTGTCGTCATTGAAAGTATAGTCAAGTTCCAGCTGGGTATACTCATTGTTCATTTGCTCGGATACATCGTGCAATTCCTGACTCAGTTTATCGCTTCCAATGAGATAGATATAATTAGGATTCGCTTTTCTGTTCGGATCGATACGACCAATCATATCAGTGTTAAGATTGCAAACCGTGTTTTCTAAAGGAAATATCGGATTTTCGGTGTAGTATTTGGAACCATATAAGCCAATTTCTTCACCGGTAACATGTAAGATCAAGATGGAACGCTTCGGACCCTGGCCATTGTTCTTGGCTTGCTGGAAAGCCTGGGCTATCTCCATAAGACTAACGGTACCACTTCCGTCATCGTCAGCGCCATTATAGATTTCTCCATTTTTCATCCCTACATGATCGTAATGGGCACTCAAAACGATAATTTCTTCTGGCCAAACCGACCCTTCGATAAAGGCAACCACATTTTCAGAGTCGTTGGGTTCCTTCATTCTGCCAAAATAGGAAGATGGAATCTTTTGGAAATAATCCCCATTTCCCTGCGGACTGGTTATTCCATTAGCTATATAGAAGTTCTTTAGGTATTCCGCAGCAGCTTTCTGTCCACTGCTTCCTGTCATTCGACCTTCCATTTTATCTCCTGCGAAGGTGTAAAGATGGGTTTTTAGTTCTTCTGCTGTGATGGTATTCGCATAATCGATTCGGGATAAGGTAGCCTCTTTGTAGCTGGTTTGAGCCGAATTGCACGCAACAAAACCAACAGCAATGAAGAGAATAAGAAGATATTTCATGGTCTGTAAATTTGCTGGCTAATATACTCATACTTTGATATGAGAATGGTAAAAAAATGTGAAATGAAGGGGGAGGAAAGTAGGCCCTATTCGTTAAAATTTTGCTAAAATCAATTTGGGCGGTAGTAATTCGATGGGAAGTATTGTTTAATGGATGATTATAAACCTTAAACAAAACTAGCTATGAAAAAACTAATTTTACCATTTTTGATGCTCTTTGCTTTTCAAGTGAGCTTCTCTCAAGCCCGGGTTCAAGTGATTCACAATTCAGCCGATGCTGCTGCTGAAGTTGTGGATGTGTATCTGGATGCCGATTTGGCCATTGATGATTTTGAATTCCGAACTGCTACTCCTTTCATCGACTTTCCTGCCGATGTTGAAGTAGTAATTGGTATTGCTCCTGCCAACAGTACAAGCTCTAACGATGCCATTGCAACATTTCCAGTAACTCTTTCCAATGGTGCCACCTATGTGGTCGTTGCTAACGGAATTGTAAGTGCGAGTGGTTACAATCCATCTCCTTCATTTGGTTTGGATGTTTATCCTGCGGGTCGTGAAGAAGCTTCCAACATGATGAATACGGACGTATTGATTAATCATGGTTCTACGGATGCACCCATCGTAGATATTGTTGAGGTTGGCGCTGGTGCTGGAACTATTGTAAATGATTTGGGATATCCAGACTTTGCAGGGTATTTAGAATTACCCACTGCCGACTACACCATCGAAGTGCGCGACGAAACAGGAACAACTACTGTAGCCAGCTACGATGCACCCCTAGCCACATTAGGTCTGGATGGTCAAGCTTTGGTAGCCATTGCTTCAGGATTTTTGGATCCTTCCAATAACAGTAACGGTCCTGCCTTTGGTATCTATGCTGCTTTACCTTCAGGCGGGGCTTTGATACCACTACCAGAATCTCAAGGAAGTGCTAGAGTACAAGTAATTCACAATTCCGCTGATGCAGCTGCTGAAGTTGTGGATGTATATTTGGATGATGTTTTGGCGGTTGACGACTTTGCTTTCAGAACAGCAACTCCTTTCATCGATTTTCCAGCCGACGTTGAAGTAGTCATCGGAATTGCTCCTGCAAACAGTACTAGTTCAAACGATGCAATTGCTACTTTCCCTGTTACACTCGCAGGTGGAGAAACCTATGTAGTTGTTGCCGATGGTATTGTAAGTCCTACTGGTTACGACCCTGCACCAGCCTTTGGTTTGGAAGTATACGCCATGGGGCGTGAGCAAGCCACAAATTCAGACAATACCGATGTTTTGGTACACCATGGTTCAACCGATGCGCCGACTGTGGATGTATATGAAGTAGGAGTAGGTGCTGGTGAAATTGTAAACGATTTAGCGTATACCGATTTTGCAGGTTACTTGGAACTACCCACTGCCGATTATACCTTACAGATTCGCGATGAGTCGGGAACTTCTGGAGTAGCCGCCTTCAGCGCTCCTTTGGCGACTTTAGGTTTGGAAGGTGCAGCATTGGTTGTGGTTGCCTCTGGTTTCCTTGATCCTTCCAACAATAGCAACGGACCAGCATTTGGTTTATGGGTGGCTCTTCCAGCCGGCGGGGACATGGTAGAACTTCCCGGAGCTGCGTTGGGAACTGAAGATTTTAATGCGAACACATTTGCAGTTTATCCAAATCCAACCAGTGAAATCCTAAACATTCGTACCTCCGAAGCCGGAAACTATTCAATGGCAGTGTACGATATGCAAGGACGTCTGGTAGTATCTCAAGCTGCTTTTGAAACCCAAACAGAGGTAAATGTAAGCCAGTTGGCTCAAGGAATTTACAACATTCAATTGAGCAATGGTAATGCTACTGTTATCAAGCGATTTATAAAACAATAAGGGTGCCTTGATATTTTGAAAATGGCCTGTCTTGTACAGGCCATTTTTATTTATTGATCGGAGAAATTTTATAGTTCCATTTTGTAGAAACATGGGGTGACTTATATTTTAGTATATTTAGACCTTTGTTGACAAAATGACCCAAACATCACTCAAATTATTATTCTCCTTTTTGATGGTCTTTAGCCTAATGGCTCCCGTCATTGCGCCTTTTTGTGCCCAGAATTGGTATAAAATGGTGATGATGGGCTCTAACAATGAAGAAGAAACTCAGGACCATCAGCAAGAAAACATAAAAAAACTGGGTGAAAGGGATTTGTTCCTTGAAGAATACTTTACTTTCTATCCAAGTCAACAGGAAGAGGAAACGGATCATTTCGGTTATTTAATGCATCCACAACCCATAGTTTTCGATATTCCACTTCCTCCTCCCGAGAAAACGCTGTAACTTCCGTACACTTCTTTTTTTTCATAATTACATCTCCTTTTATAGGGAGCAAAACCGATTACAGCTATGTTTAAACATATAAAAAACGACCTTCCAGCAAGTATTGTAGTATTTTTTGTGGCCTTACCCTTATGCTTGGGTATTGCCTTAGCCAGTGGGGCCCCCTTATTCTCTGGTTTGATTGCCGGTATCATTGGGGGGATCGTCGTAGGTGCCCTAAGTGGTTCCCAAATTGGAGTGAGTGGACCAGCTGCAGGTCTGGCAGCCATTGTCCTTGCAGCAATCTCAACCTTAGGAGGTTATGAAAACTTTCTGGTAGCCGTGGTATTGGGGGGTATTATTCAAATACTTTTTGGAATTCTTCGTGCAGGAATTATTGGATACTATTTTCCTTCTTCTGTAATTAAAGGAATGCTCACAGGAATAGGAATCATTATTATTCTGAAGCAAATCCCGCACTTTTTTGGCTATGACGCCGAACCTGAAGGAGCCGATAGCTTCTTGGAATCTTCAGGGGAGAACACTTTTTCGGCTCTAATACATATTTCAGAAAATCTCATTTTAGGATCTTTAGTGATAGGGGTGATTGGGCTGTTGGTCATTTTGTTGTGGGATAATGTCTTGGCAAAAAAGGCCAAATTTTTTAAAATCCTGCAAGGACCACTCGTTGCTGTGATTCTGGGAATTGTGTTTTATGTGCTTACCCAAAACAATGAAACCTTGGCCATTTCTCAATCTCATTTGGTTTCAGTACCGATTCCAGAAGACGCTACTTCCTTCTTGGCACAATTTAGCTTTCCAAATTTTGCGGCGATTGCCAACACCGACATCTGGATCGTGGCGTTTACCATTGCCTTAGTAGCTAGTTTGGAAACACTTCTCTGTGTCGAAGCCACCGACAAGCTGGATCCACATAAGAACGTAACCCCAACCAATCGCGAACTATTGGCTCAGGGAGCGGGGAATATCATCTCTGGAATGATTGGTGGATTACCAATTACCCAGGTGATCGTTAGAAGCTCTGCCAACATACAATCCGGTGGCCGAACCAAACTCGCTGCGATTATTCATGGCTTCTTACTCCTTATTTCAGTTATCTTGATTCCAAGGTTGTTAAACATGATTCCATTATCCGTTCTCGCGGCAATACTCTTGATTGTAGGGTATAAATTGGCGAAGCCAGCACTTTTCAAAAAGATGTATAAGTTAGGATGGAAACAGTTCGTGCCGTTTATAGTTACCGTGGTAGGTATCATCTTTACTGATTTATTGGTAGGAATTGGATTGGGATTATTGGTAGGTATTGTGGTTATCCTAATTAAGAGTTATCAAAATTCCCACTTTTTGCATATCGAAGACAAAAGCAATGGAAAGCATAAAATTAAAATGACCCTTGCCGAAGAGGTAACTTTTTTCAATAAAGGGGCAATATTGAAAGAACTTAACAATCTGCCGCCAGACACCTATCTCGAGCTAGATTTGTTGAAAACCCGCTATTTGGATCATGATATTATTGAAATTTTAGAAGATTTTATTGAAGTGGCAAAGGAACGGAACATAGATATTAAACTGGTATCCAAGAGAGGCGTGGAAGAAAACCCGGCTAGTTTTATCCATTTTTTCAACGTTAGACCAAAATCAAATATTAGTTTAAGTTAGTAGTATTTAAAAGGAAGTGTTACTTTACACAACAACTTATCCTTTCAAAAAATAAAGAAGACAGAATGAAAGCACATACAAGAGAAACGCAAGCAACCATGACCCCTCAAAAAGCATTGAATTTTCTAAAAGAGGGGAATCAGCGTTTTCAAAGTAATTTAAAGGCAAATAGGAATTTACTACAGCAAGTCAATGAGACGGCCGACGGGCAATTCCCTTTTGCAACCATATTGAGTTGTATCGATTCCCGAGTATCGGCAGAATTGGTATTCGACCAAGGACTTGGGGATATCTTTAGTATTCGCATTGCAGGAAACTTTGTGAATCAGGATATATTGGGAAGTATGGAATTTGCCTGTAAGTTAGCCGGCACAAAACTCATCGTTGTTCTTGGCCATACCAGTTGTGGAGCCGTTAAAGGAGCCTGTGATCATGCCCGCATGGGGAATTTAACTGCCTTAATCAATAAAATTGAACCAGCTGTCTATGCTGTAGATGAGCCCTCCGATCCGAAACTTCGTAATTCTTCTAATTTGGATTTTGTGGATGAGGTCGCCAAAAAGAATGTGGAAATGGCATTGGAAAATATTCGTAGTCAAAGTGTAATTCTTAAAGAAATGGAGGAGAGGGGTGATATTAAAATCATAGGAGCCATGTATGATCTAAGTACCGGATCTGTTGATTTTTATGAATAGAACTGCCCTAAAAAACCTAAACCGCCTAGATAGGCGGTTTTTTTATGAAATTTCCGATCCGATTACGAATAAAATGGGTAGGGTAATTTAACAACTAACTGTTTAGGAAGTAGTCAAGATTAATTATCTTGGCTATAGGTCTATTACGTCAAGTTTACTAAGGAACACTCCACATGCATACTGTTATTGCTACGCTTCGAAGATTCTTTTTACGTTTATTGGATACCCGTGCCGCTGGGCTCTACTTTATTCTTTTTGCTGCAGCCATTGGAATTGCCACCTTCATAGAAAATGACTTTGGGACCAGTGCGGCCCAAAAAATTATTTACAAGGCGTGGTGGTTTGAATTGCTGTTGTTATTGTTTGGGGGCTCTATTGCTGTGAATATTGTTCGTTATCGCATGATTCCCATGAAAAAGTGGGCCCTATTAATGTTTCACGGGGCTATTTTAATCATCTTATTGGGAGCCGCCCTCACCCGGTATTTTGGATTCGAAGGAGTAATGCACATTCGGGAAAACGACAGTTCTTCTTCCTTTCTTTCCTCCGAGATGTATGTGAAATTTAATGCCTCACAATCTGGGGAAACCTATTACTTTGATGAACCCGTTTTATTTGCCTCACTGGGCAATAACCATTTTGAAGAATCTTATTTAATTGGAAATAAGCAAATTGATGTAAAGCTTTTAGAGTTTATTCCCAATCCGAAACAAACCCTATTGGCAGATCAGGCATCTGGGAAGCCAAGCTTGAAAATAGTGATTTCCGGAATGAATGGAAGGGAAGAGTATGTTATCACTCAAGGACAGACGAATCGCTATGGCAATCTGATTTTCAACTTCAAGGAAAACCCTATGGACGGAGCTATTAATCTGCAATACAAAGGCGGACAAACGTATATTCAGGCCAATCGAACATTGACGCAAATGGTGATGGCCACACGTGCCGTGGATACGCTGAAGCCAATGGAAGGCGCCAAACCTTTGGTGCTCCGTTCCCTGTATTCGGATGGCACCAACAATTTTGTGTTTTCAGAATTTGAAGCGAATGGAAGTTATTCCATTGTTTCTGAAAATCCGAAGGTGAAAAATGAAAGTACCCTCGCACTGAAAATGCAGGTTACCGTAAATGGGGAAACCGAGGAAGCCTACATTTATGGAAACAAGGGATTGTTCGGGAAACCTACCCCCTTAACCTTTGATGACTTACGCCTGGAACTTTCCTATGGCTCCAGGGAAGTGAATGTACCTTTTGCCATAAAATTGAACGACTTTATCATGGAACGATATCCTGGAACCAATAGTGCTTCCTCCTATGCAAGTGAGGTCACCTTGGTAGATCCTCAGAAAAACGTAAAAATGGATTATCGAATATTCATGAATAACATCCTTGATTACGGGGGGTATCGATTCTTTCAATCCTCTTATGACAGGGACGAAAAGGGGACGTACCTCAGTGTGAATAGCGATTTCTGGGGTACCACCATTTCTTATCTGGGATACGCACTGCTTACTTTAGGAATGATCCTCACCCTGTTCAGTAAGAAGACCCGTTTTTACACCCTACGAACCAAGATTGTAAATTTAAGAGCGAAGAGTAGTACCTTTATTTTCGCATTCCTTTTAATGACTTCATGGAATGCATCCGCTCAAACCCAGGTATTGCCCAAGGCTGTTTCTGAAGATCATGCAGCTTCTTTTAGTACCGTTGTAGTCCAGGATTTTAAGGGGCGGATGAAACCCATGCACACCCTTTCCCGAGAGTTGATGCGAAAGGTGACCCGTAAGGAAAGCTGGGAAGGCCTTACTGCAGATCAAGTGGTACTGAGTATGTTCGTCAACAAACGGGGATGGTATGACGTTCCATTGGTGAAGTTGGGGAAACATCCCGATATCCAAAAGTTATTGGGAGTGGCGGGTAGTTATGCTTCCTATAAAGATTTCTTCGATTCAGAGGGGCAGTATAAATTGAAGGATGAGGTGAGAAGGGTATACGCGCTCGATCCCATCGATCGAGGCACCTATGCCCGTGAACTGATGAAAATCGATGAGCGCCTGAATATCCTTAGTATGATCTTTTCTGGGAATTTGTTGAAAATTATTCCTGTACCCAATGACCCTAATAATACTTGGGTGGCCTATAGCGGCCATAATCATGCATCAGACGATGGTCATAACCATAACACCATTGCCGATAATTTCTTCAATACCTACGGTGCCGAATTGCAAAAGGCAATGAATACGGGCGATTATACCCATGCCGGTCACTTATTGGAGGAGCTGAAAGCATTTCAGAAGGCGCAAGGGGCGGCCGTAATTCCTTCCGAAGGAAAATTGAAGAGCGAAATTTTATTGAACAAGCTGAATGTTTTCAATAAGTTGGCCATCTTCTATATCCTATTAGGATTGGCCTTTCTTTTTTTCCTTTTCGTATCGGTTTTTAAACCTGATTGGAAACTAAAACGAATCTATTATGTATTGTTTAGCCTGTTGGCGCTTGGATTTGTTTTTCACACCATTGGATTAGGACTACGTTGGTACGTCTCTGGCCGTGCGCCCTGGAGTAATGGGTATGAGTCGATGATTTATATTGCATGGACCACTACCTTGGCGGGGATCCTGTTTACAAGGAAGTCATTTGGAGGCTTGGCGGCCACCACCGTTTTGGCTGCTACGATTCTTTTTGTTTCTACGCTTAGCTTTTTAGATCCAGAAATTACACCCTTGGTCCCTGTGTTGAAATCGTATTGGTTAACGATTCACGTATCCCTGGAAGCGGGAAGCTATGGCTTTTTAATGCTCGGAGCAATTATTGGTCTCATCAACCTTATTTTGTTGATGTTCCTCACCAGAAAAAACGAATCGCGAGTGAAACGCATCGTTCAAGAGATGAGCTATAT
>CAZOSF010000026.1:0-30632 GCA_964582415.1 uncultured Alteromonas sp. | reverse complement strand
CCCTTTAAAATATAGAGCCCTTCGGATAAAAAACTAGCATCCCACGAAGCTGTATCCAATTCGATTTGAGCGACTTCTTGTCCCACAAGATTATAGACCTTTAAGGAAGAAATATCCAATGACTGCAAAAGTCGTATTGAAAAGCGATTGCCAACGGTAGGAACGACCATGACTTTTTTCTCCTGATGGGATTCAGTTCCAAGGGTGGCTTCCCTTACTACCACGGCATTGGGTTGCAAAAGACCGCCAGCACCGCTTTCAACAATACTGCCTATGAAGGTGCCGTCTGGTGCAAATTCATCGATTTGTGCAGGACCTCCATTACCGACAATATAATTACCACTTAATGGATGGATGGCGATGCCTTCGGGTTGGGTAACCTGTGTGGTAAAAGTATCCAAGTGCATGCCAGAGGGATCAAATCGTTGAATATTTCCTCCGTTCCAATTCAATACTAAATAGTTGCCATCGGCTTCTCGGTGAATATTGGTTGGGCCGGCCAGGTTGCTGTCGATAAACGTCCCTTGAATTTCACCGCTTCCATTAAATTGGGTGACTTTGCTGGTACCATAAGAAGACACATAGAGATTGCCATCCACATCCCAATCCAGACCAATGCTAGTAGGGACACCCTCGTTGGTGAATTCATCGACAAAGGTCCCATCCTGTTGGAATCGTAGAACCTTGTTGTCGGATTGGCTCCATTGCAGAACATAGATTAGGCCGTCGGGACCAATTTTCATTCGTGTAGGACCTCCAGCTACAGCCGCAAAGTCTTCGATATAAGCTCCCGTGGCAGCATTATGTTTTGTTATACGTCCACCGACCAAACAGGAAATCAAAACTACTTCCTGGTCTTCCAAGAATAGAATGTCCTGTGGCCAACCCACGCCTTCTCCAATAAAGAATTCGTTATCGATAAATACCTGGGGATTACTCCCGTCGAGATTATAACGTACTACCTGCCACGGCGGGTTATTAAATCCTCCGGCATCGCTTACATAAAGATAATAGTCTTGCGCTTGGGTAAAAAGTCCAAGGTTTAGGGTCAACAAACAAATAAGTAATTGAAGTGTTCTCATTTCATTATGATTTTATGATTCTGAGAACGAAGATGCTCCTTACCTTAGAACATAGGGTTCAAACTTATAAATCTGGACTTTTTTCTAAAAAATCAATGGGAAATTAGTGATTCCCTAAACTGTACTGGCGTACAGTGGAATTCTTTTTTAAAGGCATTGTAAAAGGTAGCCTTGTTGTTAAAGCCTACATCGAAGTAAATCGTTTTCACCGAGTATTCAGGATTTTCCAAAAGAAGACGCTTGGCCTCTTGTAAGCGGTAATCATTGACGAATTGATTGAAGTTTTTACCGGATTTTTTGTTGATTACCTTTGAAAGTAGGTGGGTGCTAAAACCAAGTTGGTCGGCTAGGTTTACGAGTCGCAGTTCATTGTCGATATAGGGTTTTTCCAGTTCCATATGGAGGGTGAGTTTTCTATACAATTCATTTAACAGGGATTCTTCGAACGAATTATCCTTGTTTTCATCTGGCAGAAATAGCTCCGAGAAAAAGGCCCCATCAAATACTTCAGGTTCCTTGATAATGAAAAAACCTATCGTGTAGATCGATACACTCATCGTTATGGAAATCATATAATCCCATTGTTCATTGAAGAAATCAAAGTTCACAAGGATATAGTAGGATAGGTAGGCTATAACGAAGGCAAAATAAAGGCTTATTAAAATATTACTCCACCGGTTTCTTAGCTTTAGATAGTTGTTTTCTTTTGAAGATTTCTGCGTGATTCGTAAAGCCAAAAATGTATAGATACTCATATGAATGGCAATCAACCAAGGATTTCCGGAAAACCACCTCCAGGGAATTTCAACGTTTCCAAGGTGTAATTGATTGATAAGGATAGCCATAAAGGTTATCAGCACTAAGAAAGCAGGTAGAAAGTGCAATGCAAAATTAAACTGAACTTCTCGTTTATAGAGGTTGGTAATATAGAGCAGGAGTAAGGGGCCGGTGGTATAATAGCAAAGATGAGGTAATAATGCCAAATAGGGAAAAACCGATTGGTACCGTGTCCAGTAGAGTACGTACTGAAACAAAATCCCCGAAAAAGCCAATACAAGAAAGGCGATAGGTAAATTCCTTTTGGTCTTATTAAACAAGATGGTAATGAACAAAAAGATGCCCATGGCCACAGCCAATAGGAATAGGGAGGTCCAAGTATCAAAGGAAGGAGCTTCTTGCATTTCAATCTTTTTAAAAGATGAAAGTACGTTAAAGCTACAAAAAGGAGTTTAGAATTATAAAAATGAACCTTTTAACTTATTAGCTTCTTGAGGTTAACAATGGTGTCAATTGGATTTTCAGAGCGGAAAACAAAACTACCGGCCACTAGTACATCTGCACCTGCTGCTTTCAAGGCCTCTGCGTTTTTGTCGGTAACCCCACCATCTATTTCAATGAGGGTGCTTGCTCCTTTGTCTGAAATGAGCTGTTTTAATTCCCGAACTTTATTGTAAGTGTTTTCGATAAAGCTCTGACCGCCAAAACCAGGGTTCACACTCATCATACATACCAAATCGATGTCGTTGATGACATCTTTTAGCAAATTTACTGGAGTATGAGGATTGAGGGCTACCCCTGCCTTCATGCCAGCCGCTTTTATGGCTTGTAGGGTTCTGTGCAGATGTGTACAGGCTTCATAGTGCACAGTAAGCACATTGGCACCCAATTTGGCGAAAGTAGTGATATAGCGATCGGGATCCACAATCATTAAATGCACATCAATGGTCTTTTTAGCATGTCTTGAAATAGCTTCCAAGACAGGCATGCCAAAAGAGATGTTGGGGACGAAGACCCCGTCCATAATGTCTATGTGAAACCAATCGGCTTCACTCTGGTTAACCATTTCGATATCGCGTTGCAAGTTGGCAAAATCGGCTGCCAAAATAGAGGGGGCAATTTTTACTGCGCTCATGAATCCAATAAAAAGGGGTTAAGTAATCGGCTTAATTTATTTGAAGTGGTATTGATTTTATTAAATGAAAGATAAGATTTAATATCCTCTAATTGTTTTGTGGTACGTACAATGGTAAAAAGCGAGCTGTATTCAGAGAAAATCGGTTTTTGGGTAGGTCTTCTGATAATTTCAAAAATATCCGAATGCCTGGGATCGGTTTTAATATGTCCTTCAAACAATTCCTCAATAACCTTTTCTTCCCCTTCCAGTACCTGAAAGAAATCACCCATGCCATACATCAGGATACCATGGATGTTCTTTTTACTGTTGTTGTTTTGCGTTGTTTGGAAAATTTCCTCAACGCTGTTTTGGTTTAGGTCATTCAAGGCTTTGCTAACATAACAAAGTGTATACGTCATGATTTCTGCCTTTTCCCAAAGGTACTAAAATTTTGATGGAAAAGGGGAAATGAAAAACCTCCGGTAATCAGCCGGAGGCATTCATCAATCAAAAAACGAACAGTTATTTTTTAACTGTTGTTGTCGCATGGGAATTATCCCAAATACGTTTTCAAGATTTTACTTCTTGAAGTATGTTTTAAGCGTCGAATCGCTTTTTCTTTGATTTGTCGAACCCTTTCACGGGTAAGGTCGAAAGTTTCCCCAATTTCTTCCAAGGTCATTGGATGTTGGTTCCCAAGCCCAAAGTACAAACGAATTACATCGGCTTCTCTAGGAGTTAATGTCTCCAAAGCACGTTCGATTTCGGTACGTAGGGACTCATGAAGCAAGGTGCGATCGGGGTTTGGAGATTCACCACTGCGAAGTACATCGTAGAGGTTGGAATCTTCACCTTCTACCAAGGGTGCATCCATGGATACGTGACGTCCAGAATTCTTCATGGATTCCTTCACGTCGTTAATGGTCATATCCAATTCTTTAGCAATTTCTTCAGCTGAAGGTGGACGCTCGTGGGCTTGTTCCAAGAACGCATAGGTTTTGTTGATCTTGTTGATGCTACCAATTTTGTTCAAAGGAAGACGCACGATTCGGGATTGTTCTGCCAAAGCCTGAAGAATAGACTGGCGAATCCACCATACGGCATAGGAAATGAACTTAAATCCGCGGGTTTCGTCAAAACGTTGTGCAGCTTTAATAAGCCCAAGGTTTCCTTCATTGATCAAATCGGGAAGGGTCAATCCTTGATTTTGGTATTGTTTTGCAACTGAAACCACAAAACGAAGGTTGGCTTTGGTCAATTTTTCCAAAGCAACTTGATCACCCGCTTTAATGCGCTGCGCCAATTCTACTTCCTCGTCTGCGGTAATTAAGTCAACTTTTCCAATTTCCTGAAGATACTTGTCTAAAGAAGCAGTTTCCCGGTTGGTTACCTGCTTGGTAATTTTAAGTTGTCTCATTAAGGGTATTCCTAGTTTAGATTAAATTTTTTCTCTCGCATTGAGTTATACGTAAAGAAGTCCTTAAATGTTACAAAAAAGTAATTATTCCTTTAGAATACCTGTCTTAAACGATCTAAATCTATTGATAGTTAGTATTTTATAAAATTGAAATAACTAAAAAAAGCCTGCAAAATGCAGGCTTTTCGATAATTGTCGTCAGAAAATTAATCTCTGTCCTTATCTCTATTATCGCGGTTTCTATTATCACGTCCGCCACGGTTATCACGTCCGCCACCTCGATTGTCGCGTCCGCCGCGGTTATCACGTCCATGTCCACGGTCACCTTCTCTTCTCGGAGGACGTTCTTGATAGCCTTCAGGTTTCGGAAGCAACGCTTTTCTTGAAACTTTATCCTTCTTGGTTTTAGGATCAATTCCGAAGTATTTCACATCAATAACATCGCCAAGCTTTAAAATATCGGATACGTTATCGGTGCGCTCCCAAGCCAATTCAGAAATGTGCAACAGCACTTCATTTCCAGGAGCTTCAAGGTATTCTACAACGGCACCAAAATCAAGAATTTTGATAACTTTCACTTCATAAACGCTTCCTACTTCTGGTCTGAAAGTAAGGGCCTCTACAGCTTTCAAGACGGCATCGATACCTTCTTGGTTAGTACCCAAAACTTCCACGATTCCTTTTCCATCCGCCTCGTTGATAACGATAGTGGTTTCGGTACGCTTCTGAAGTTCCTGGATATTTTTTCCTCCGGGTCCGATAAAGGCTCCGATAAACTCTTCAGGCATCTCCGTGTAAACGATTTTAGGAGCATGCGATTTAACAGATGCGTTTGGCTCTGCAATGGTTTCGGTTAATTTCTCCAAAATATGAAGACGTCCGTCACACGCTTGCTTCAAAGCCTTCACCATGATTTCATAGCTCAAACCTTTGATTTTGATATCCATCTGACAGGCTGTGATTCCATCGGCAGTTCCAGTTACTTTGAAGTCCATATCTCCTAAGTGGTCTTCATCTCCTAGAATGTCACTAAGAACCGCATAATCAGTTCCATCGGTGATCAATCCCATAGCAATACCACTAACGGGCTTTTTCAATTGTATACCAGCATCCATCAAGGCCATGGTTCCCGCACAAACGGTTGCCATGGAAGAAGAACCATTACTTTCTAAAACCTCACTTACCACACGAACGGTATAAGGACAATCGTCTGGAATCATCACTTTAAGAGCTCTCTGCGCTAAGTTTCCGTGACCGATCTCTCTACGAGACGTCCCACGAATTGGGCGTGCCTCACCGGTAGAGAATGGAGGGAAATTATAATGTAAATAGAAGGTTTCTTCACCTTGCAGTGTTGGTAAATCGATTACGTTAGCTTCTCTTGAAGTACCCAATGTAACGGTAGCTAGTGCCTGGGTTTCTCCACGGGTGAAAATAGCCGACCCATGGGTAGAAGGTAGGTAATCCACTTCACACCAAATTGGACGGATATCTGTGGTAGTTCGACCGTCCAAACGAATGCCTTCTTTAAGAACAACATCCCGCACGGCTTCTTTGTGAACCTTTCCGAAGTATTTGCTGATCAAACCACCTTTCTCCTCCATTTCTTCTTCAGAGAAAATGGCTTTCACTTCTTCTTTCACAGCAGCAAAGGCTTCACCGCGCTCTTGCTTGGTACTTCCTTGCTTGGCAATCTCATAGCATTTGTCGTAAGCAGCTTCACGAATCTTTTGCTCTAAGGCTTCATCTTCAACAGCTCTTTCGTATTCGCGGGTAGGTTTTTTACCCACTTTTTCCGCTAGACGAACCTGAGCTTCACATTGAACTTTAATAGCCTCGTGTGCAAATCGAATGGCATCGGCCATTTCCTCCTCACTGCATTCCTTCATCTCTCCTTCCACCATGGCAACGCTATCAACGGAAGCACCTACCATAAGATCGATATCTGCCTCTTTAAGTTGATCATAGCTTGGGTTGATTACGAATTCTCCATTGATACGTGCAACACGAACTTCGGAAATTGGATATTCGAAAGGAATATCACTTAGCTGAATAGCAGCAGATGCAGCCAATCCAGCCAATGCGTCTGGCATCACATCGTCATCATGCGACATCAGCTGAATCATCACCTGAGTTTCATAATGATAATCTTTTGGGAACAACGGACGCAAACAACGGTCTACCAATCGCATGGTTAAAATTTCTTCGGTGCTGGGGCGCGCTTCCCTTTTGAAGAATCCTCCAGGATAACGTCCAGCAGCTGCAAATTTTTCACGATAATCTACCGTGAGGGGTAAAAAATCTACTGGGCTAGCTTCTTTGTTGCTTACCACAGTACACAACAGCATGGCATCTCCCATGCGCACTACTACAGAACCATCGGCCTGTTTTGCCAATTTTCCGGTTTCGATAGAAATCGTTCTACCATCACCTAGGTCTATGACCTCATTAAAAGTTTGTGGTTTCATTTTTCGTTTTTCATTAGTCCTTGCGGACAATTTGTATTGATCGCTGACTGATTTTCAGTCGAGAAGTTGTGTTGTTGTGGTTTCGACCAATGAAAAACTAGTGAAGCTTTTTCCATTCGAACCGTATCGGTTCCTCAGTAAAAAGAAAGGGGACACATAGCGTCCCCTTTGTTATTATGATTACTTACGTAGTCCTAATTCTTTAACGATTGCACGGTATCTCATGATGTCTTTCTTCATAAGATAATCCAAAAGTGCACGACGTTTACCTACCATTTTAACCAAAGAACGCTCTGTGTTGAAATCCTTGTGGTTTGCTTTAAGGTGGTTGGTTAAATGTTGAATACGGAAAGTGAACAAAGCGATTTGCCCTTCAGCGGATCCGGTGTCACCTTCACCCTTACCGTACTTCTTAAAAATTTCTTGTTTCTTTTCTGCTGTTAAATACATGCCAATATTATTTAAATGATTTTTATGTATGTTGATAACCTGATGATTATCGAGCGGCAAAAGTACGAAAAGCAAAAGGAAAAAACCTTACTATTGTAGAAATAATTTCTTTAACGATACGCAATTAAACTATTTTGCGTTAAAGAAGTCTTAAAACCATAAACGCTAAAACCTACATTATGAATGCACTTATTAAGAAACTGCCCCTAGCTTCTTTGGTGATTTTCTCCCTCTTATTTACCTCTTGTAATAAGGACGATGATTCCTCCAATAATGAAGTTGTGAATTACTCGGCCGAAGAAAGCGCTTATTCTGCTATGGCTGATAATATCGTGGAAGGATCCATCAACATAGCTGAAAGTGGTTATGTGCAAATCGAGGAACCCGGATTCAGTGCCAATTCGATTTTCCCTGAATGCACCTCCATCACGATTACGGTTAATGGGAATGGGGGTTCTATTTTACTCGATTTTGGTACGCCCGCCGATCCCTGTACCCTGAACAACGGGGTGGTGGTATCCGGTCGTATTAGTATGGACTACGGCCCTATTGTGGATGGGACCCGTATCATCAATTATGTCTACTTGGATTTTATCTATAACGGGAATGCTGTGTCGGGAGGAGGAGATATTGTTCGTACCTTGGAAAATCAAAATGGCAATCCACAATCTACCGTAGAAGAAGATATCGATGTGGCGATTGCAGGAACGTCTATTACCGCAAATCGTGTTGGACTCCGTGTTGCAGAATGGGTGCAGGGTGTTGGAAGCGGTACCTGGGTAGATAATGTATACTTGATTACGGGGAACTGGCAGACCACCCTTAGCAATGGTTTCGAGCGCAATGGGGAAGTGATTGAACCATTGGTGAGAAAACTAAGTTGTTTGTATATCGTGGAGGGTCAGTTGCAGATCGAACAAGAAGGACTCGTTGGAGTATTAGACTTCGGCGATGGTACTTGTGATCCTTATGGAACACTTATCTTCAATGGTCAAGAATTCCCAGTAATCTTAGGGAATTAAGGTTGAGAATAGTATTAAATTAAAAACCCCCACAATTTGTGGGGGTTTTTAATTTAATGGGCAACGCCCAGTTCTTTTTCCCGTAATGGTCTGTTCAATATATGATCTAGATAGAGATTAATTTTTCGTTTCAGATCTTTTCTATGGCTGATAAAATCTAAAAATCCATGCTCTAAGACGAATTCTGCGGTTTGAAATCCTTCAGGAAGCTCTTTTCCTGTGGTATCCCGAACCACCCGTGGACCTGCGAAACCGATCAAAGCACCAGGTTCACTGATATTCACGTCTCCCAACATTGCGAAAGAAGCAGTCGTTCCACCCGTGGTGGGATCGGTACATAAAGAAATGTAAGGGATCTTTGCCTCGGCCAATTGTGCCAATTTAGAGCTAGTTTTTGCTAATTGCATCAGCGATAAAGCGGCTTCCATCATACGAGCACCTCCACTTTTGGAAATGATCATGAAGGGAATTTTTTTCTTTAAGGCATAATCTGCCGCCCTAGCAATTTTTTCCCCTACTACACTACCCATGGAACCGCCAATGAAGCTAAAGTCCATACAGGCGATAACGAGGTCTTCCCCCATACTTTTTCCCACGGCGGTGCGTACAGCATCCTTCAATCCAGTTTTTTCTTGTGCCTCTTTCAGACGGTCGGTATATTTCTTCTTATCCACAAACTTCAGAGTGTCCTTGGATTCCATATTCTTGTCCAATTCCTTGAATTTGTTATCGTCAAACAGGATTTCAAAATATTCCTTACTTCCGATGCGTACGTGATATCCGTCTTCCGGACTCACATAAAAGTTTTTCTCAAGCTCCTCGGCATCCACAATTTTACCGGTAGGAGATTTATACCAAAGCCCTTTAGGAACATCTTTTTTCTGTTCCGTTGGGGTTTGAATTCCTTTTTTTGTTCTTTTAAACCAAGCCATACAATGGAGTTAGATTTGTTAGAGTGTATTGACATTGTTCAGGTCTTCAAAGGCCTGAATCAAACGTTTTTTGAAAGTGACTTCGCCTTCGCGTAGCCACCTCCTTGGGTCGTAGTATTTCTTGTTGGGGACATCACTACCTTCAGGGTTACCAATCTGGGTTTTTAGGTAATCGATATTGTTCGTCATATAATCTCGAATTCCTTCAGTAAAAGCAAACTGTAGGTCGGTATCGATGTTCATTTTGATAACGCCATAACCAATCGCTTCTCGAATTTCTTCCAAACTGGATCCACTTCCACCATGGAATACAAAATCGATCGGATTGTGTCCAGTGCTGTGTTTTGCCTGGACATATTCTTGTGAGTTTTTGAGGATTTTAGGTGTGAGTTTTACGTTACCCGGTTTATATACACCGTGCACGTTTCCGAAAGCAGCAGCAATGGTGAATTGATCACTTACCTTCAATAATTCTTCATAAGCATAATTCACCTCCTCAGGCTGGGTATACAGTTTGGAGCTGTCTACATCGGAATTGTCCACACCATCTTCTTCACCTCCCGTAATACCTAATTCAATTTCCAATGTCATTCCCATTTTGCTCATCCGTTCCAAATACCCTTTGCAAATTTCAATATTCTCTTCAAGTGGTTCTTCGGATAAGTCGATCATATGAGAACTGTAAAGGGGACGCCCCGTGGCCTTAAAATGCGCTTCGCTGGCATCTAACAATCCATCGATCCAAGGAAGTAATTTCTTTGCACAATGATCGGTATGCAAAATCACAGTAGCACCATAGGCCTTAGCCAATTCATGGATATGTAAAGCACCTGCAATTCCACCGGCTACCGCGGCCTTTTGATTTTCATTGGAAAGACCTTTACCAGCATTGAACTGGGCACCCCCATTCGAAAATTGGATGATTACCGGGGCGTTCAATTCCTTGGCTGTTTCCAAAACAGTATTAATGGTATTCGATCCTACCACATTTACCGCAGGTAAGGCAAAGTTCTTTTCTTTGGCTAGTTTGAAAATTTCCTGGACTTCTCGTCCAGTGGCAACACCGGGTTTTATGGAATGGCTCATAGTAAGTTGATTTAGCTCACAAAATTAAAAAAAAATGATGGTTTAGAAGGGATAGTTGATCCCTATGTTATAAACAGCATTGGCAAAATTGTATTCCTTAAACCATCGACTGCCGGTGGGCAATCCTGGATTGTAGGTTTTGAAACCGACATCGAAACGAACCACAAAGAACCCGAAGTCGTAACGGAGTCCGAAGCCGGAAGCCAATGCAATTTCAGATAGGTCTTTCAAACCATTAAATTGGAATTCTTCAAAATCTATATTGTCAAAGACATTCCAAATGTTTCCGGCATCCGCAAAGAAAGCTCCCTTAAATCCACCCAGGATGGGAAATCGGTATTCCCCGTTAAAGGCCAATTTGAAGTTAGCTTCATTAAAATCCAGAATGCTTCCGCTACTTCCAGGTCCTAAGTCGTAAGCTCTCCAGCCACGGTTATCGTTTACACCTCCAGCAAAATAACTACGTGTAAAGGGTATCGATTCACTATTGCCGTAAGGGATGGCAATCCCGCCGAAGGCATGGAAGGCGAGTATGGTATTATCACTAAGTTTCCAGTGACGAATGTAATCGGTTTCGAACTTCACATATTGGGAAAAAACAACTCCGAAAAGTTCGTATTTGCCATCAGCATTACTTTTAATGTTTGCCAACTTGGCGATGCCCGAAAGGAGGTTTCCTGCAGATTCCACACGAAGCATGATCCTTGAAAAATTATCGTCTTGAAGGTTCTGCCTGCTATCCCTTGTCCAAGTAAATCCAGAGGCGAAAATTAGGTTGTTCTCTGTGAGTCGTTGTCTTCGTTGAAGGATCCCAATCATTTCATCGATGTTTTCCCGGGTATAGGCATAGTCGGGATTGAAATCGAAAAAGTCGTTTATGAAGAATTCGGTTTCATCTGGAATGGAAAGTGTGTTGTCTTCGTTGGTAAACTCATAACCCACTTCCTCCGCAATGTCATTCAACTGGTCGTAGGTAGAGCGATAGACATTGAAATAATTTCTAGGATTCAAATTACGAACGTATTGTACATTCATTAAATCGAAGGTATTGGTTCGAATTTTCGAGGGTTTCCAACGGTAACTGAACAATCCATTTAAATTCTGTCGGTCTAAGCCAATATTGTTCTGAACATTCACCCCTGCGCTGATGGTTGTAAATGGGGACATGTATTTTGGGATGAATTTGGTTGTATTTATTGGGAACAAGATAGTTGGGAAGGAAAGTTTTACGTTAAAACCAACATCAGAGGTGTTGAAAAACTTACTGTCGGCATCCGCATTATCTTTGGAAGAGCCCACACTCCCATTAGCTGAAATTTCCAAATTTTCCGCACCTCTAAACACATTTCGAATCATTAAGGTACTACTAAAACCAACTCCAAATTGTTGAATAGTAGAAGTGTAAGAGTCAAAATCCAAGCCTAAGCTGTATTTCTTTCTTGGGGTTAGTTTTATGGTAGCAATAAGCCCTTTGCCGGTAGTATCTGCGGGGTCTTCTTTGTAATCGATGTTTGGATATCGGAAATTTCTTAATTCACTTATCTGGTTGTAGGTAAGCGTTCGGTCAATATCCTTAAAAATTTCACCAGGAATGATAGAAATTGCATCCGTTAGCGCCTTTGGTCGATACTTTAAGCCTTCATAGCTCAATAGGGTATATCCTTTATAATTCAAGGAATCCACAAGGGGTTCCCCTTCGTGAGTATAGTTGTAATCGGTAATTACCCGAATCTTATTTACCGTGTGAATTTTAAAAGGTTCGGTAGTGGTCAACGAATCTCCCAATTGGATACGGCGATCTGGAATGATATACTGAATGTTCACCTGGTGGCCAGTACTGTTGGTATCGGCCTCGAACGTCACATAATCCTGATCGAAATGATACAGCCCCGAGTTGCGCATTTGAAGTACAATTCTCGATCGTTCGTTCTCGAAATTAGCAACGTCATATTGTTCTCCTTTACGAAGGAAAGATCGTTTCTTGGTTTTTTCATAAAGAGAATCCACCACCTTCGAAGAGATTTTAGTAGTAATGGAATCCAAGAGATACGGTTGATGCCGCTCCAAGCGATAGTTTACCATTCCTCTTTTTGGTTTGGTAGAATCTTTTATGATTTCATAGGATCCCTTAACATTGAACCATCCTTTGTTGAAAAAATACTTTTGAATGTTGGTAAGCGATTTTTCAGACCGCTCCGATTTGATAATTACAGGAGCGCTCCCGTTTCGTTTCACCCATTCATTCAATCGGACCTTTGCCGAATCTAGAGCATCTACCTGTTTTTTAGAAATAACACTATTCAAAAACTTTTCCCTACCTGGTTTTCGATGCAACCAATCTTGGAAGGTAGAATCGGGTTTCTCCTCGGCCAGATTGTAAAAATGCAAACTCAAGGGAAAGTTGATGATTGGGATTCTTTGATTGGGCTTTTGAGATATCAAACTGTAGACATCGCCGTCTTTGCTTTCCTCACCATCGATGAACACCTTGTTTTCCATCAAAAGCAATTCCTTTTCCTTTAGGTGTTTTACGGCATTACATGAGCCAAAAAACCACCCAATTCCTAAAATAAATACTATTTTCGTGAGGTGTTTCGTCAAGGAAGCGGCTTTATTCAGATTCAAAAATAGGATAATTTTGATAAGCAAAAGCGAAATAAAATTAATAACGAGCCTGCGTTTAAAAAAGTACCGTAATCAATATAACCTTTTTGTAGCGGAAGGTGAAAAAATCATTCGTGATTTAATCGAATCGGGCCTCGAATTGCATAATCTCTACACAACAGAAACTGAAGAGGTTTCTGGGATGAATGGTGAAGTTATCGATGCCAAGACCCTCGAGAAAATAAGCAGTTTAAAAACGGCCAATGGCTGGTTAGCCGTTTTCCATATTCCGAAATTACCTTCTTTAAGCAATTCTGGATTCACTGTAGCGTTGGATGCCGTACGTGATCCCGGAAATTTGGGAACCATTATACGCCTTTGCGATTGGTTTGGTGTGGAACAATTGGTTTGCTCCGAGGATACCGTAGATTGTTTTAATCCCAAAGTGATTCAGGCTACAATGGGCTCCATCGGAAGGGTAGGAGTCCACTATATGGATTTAAATTCTTTTTTGAGAGAAACAACCGTTCCAGTCTATGCCACACTAATGGAAGGGACTTCGGTATATGAGACACCGTTTTCCGAGAATGCCATTTTATTAATGGGAAGTGAGGCGCATGGCGTTTCTAATGAATCACTTCAGTACTGTACCCATCAAATTACCATCCCCAGTTTTTCGAAGGGAACGGGGCCTGAAAGTCTAAATGTGGCTACCGCTACGGCGATACTCTTGAGTGAATTCCGAAGAACTATTGGAAGGTAAAATTCAAAAAGATACCTCTTGTTTTCATACTGCTAATTTCGGAAGTCCAAGGGCTATTGGGGTCATCATCGCGAACCAATTCGTCACTGGTCGCAAATACCCCACGAATCGATGGGCTGAATTTGAAGTAGTACAGGTATAAATCGATTCCAAAACCAATTTCATAGTATCCAGTGCCACTGGTCATACGAAACTGCCCTTCGTTATTGTCTTCCGGGTTTTTTTCGTTACTCGCTAGGTTAAAGGAACGTGATACTCCAAAAACAACAAAAGGTTTGAAATTGTTGATTCGCTTTGTTGAAACTTTCAATAGTAAAGGGACATGGATATAGGTGGATTTTACCTCGCGAACTGCGTCATTTTCCTGTTCGAATCTAGGAAAATTCAGTATTCTGTTAGTAAAGTAGATTCCGGGCTCCAAACGCAAATTGATGTAACGATTGATCCTAAGGTCACCGATCAATCCCACATTAAATCCTAGCTGTGTGTCCACTAAAATATCCGTGTCACGGTCTGTGAATTGGTTTTCATATTCAAACTTGAAATCATACGAATTGAAGCCCAAATAGTAACCCCAAGAGAGGAGTCGATTATCAAAAGTTTCCAAATTGGCCAATCGCTCTTTGCTGAACAATTGGGCATGCCCCATTTGGATAAAGAAGAGTCCGATAATTACTAAAACAAGTTTCCTCATAGTTATTTTGTCGCCAAATAAATTGTGGCTACGCCCAAGGTTTGGGGTCGGTTTTCCACCTCTATAAACCCAATTTTACGTAAAATATTGTTGAGTGCTTCTCCATAAGGAAAAACGGAGGCACTTTCGCTTAGGTAGCGATAGGCTACCTTGTCTTTGGAAAACATTTTTCCAATGGTTGGCAATATAAATCGTGAATAAAAAGCATAGCCTTGTTTCCAGGGAAATCGGGTAGGCACGGAGGTTTCTAAAATGATAAAGAGCCCACCAGGGCGTAGTACCCTAAAAATTTCGGACAACCCAAGTTCCAAGTTTTCAAAATTTCGAATCCCGAAGGAAACGGAAATGGCATCAAAGCTATTGTTTTCAAAAGGGAGGTTTTCACTGTCCCCTTTTATGAATTCGATTTGTTGCAGACGTTCTTCGCCCGTGGATTTCTCTTTGGCTACTGCCAGCATGCCTTCAGATAAATCTAAACCAACCACACGTCGGGCATTTGTCGCCTTAGCGAACTGGATTGCCAAATCGCCTGTTCCTGTAGCGATGTCCAAGATGGCATTTGGTTGGCGTTCACTTACCCAACGCACTACTCTTTTGCGCCACTTCAAATCGGCCCCCATGGAAATCACGCGGTTCAAACCATCATAGTTTCCAGAGATGGTGTCGAACATTTGTTCCACTTGGGCTTTTTTGTTCAGTTCTGAATCTTTGTATGGGGTAACCTTCTTTTCCATAAAATCGGTTGCAAAACTACTATTTTTTCGATGAATGTTACCTCTAATCCAGAAAGATAGTTTCTATGAATTTCAGAGCCTAGAAATCAAAATTTTGTAATTTTGCCCTAGCAAGTTCGTAACTATCTTATGAAAATTATCATTGCGGGAGCTGGCGAGGTTGGATTTCATTTAGCAAAACTACTTTCCTTCGAATCCCAAGATATCACTCTGATCGACACCAATCGAGACTCCCTGACCTATGCAGATACTCACCTGGATATACGAGTCATTAAAGGGGACGCTACTTCCGTTGCCGTTTTAAAGGACGCTCAAGTAGAGAAAACCGAATTACTTATTGGGGTAACCTCAAGTGAAACGACCAATATCACCTGTTGTGTCTTGGCCAAACAGTTGGGGGCGAAAAGGACGATCGCCAGGATTTCGAATACAGAATTTTTGGAAAATAAGGAAGAATTGGGCTTTACCCGATTTGGCATTGACGAATTGATTTCTCCGGAATCCTTGGCGGCCAATGAAATTGGGTTGCTGCTCAATCAGAGTGCGTTTAATGATACCTATGAATTTGAGGATGGGGCATTGACGATGATTGGATTGCACTTATCACGAACCGCCGCATTTGTTGAAAAAACGGTTAAAGAAGTCGGTAAACTGTTTCCTCAGTTGCATTACGTACCCATAGCTATTCAACGTTTTGGAACCCAATATACCTTAATTCCTCGTGGTGACACGCAGTTTAAGGAAGGGGATCAGGTGTATTTTACAACGACTGCTGAAGGGGTGGAGGAAATTTATAAACTCTCGGGAAAGGTAAAGAATGAAATTCGCAATGTAATGATCCTAGGGGGAAGTAATATCGGTTGTAAAACGGCTACCGATTTGTGTGAAAGCAGATTCAATGTAAAGTTGATAGAATACGACAAGGACAAAGCCTTTGAAATAGCCGATGAGATACCCAGTTGTTTGGTAATCAATGGAGACGGAAGAAATGTGGAACTACTGCAGGAGGAATCCATCTCCGAGATGGATGCATTTATTGCCGTAACAGGTAATAGCGAAACCAATATTATGTCCTGTTTGGTGGCCAAGTCGAAAGGGGTGAAGAAAACCATCGCTTTGGTAGAAAATATGGATTACTTCCAATTGTCCCAATCCATTGGGATTGATACCCTAATCAATAAAAAATTATTGGCGGCCAACCATATCTTCCGACATGTTCGGCAAGGGGAGGTGGTGGCCATGACCCGCCTTAACAATATGAATGCAGAGCTTTTGGAGTTTGTGGTTGCTTCTGGTTCGGAGGTGTGCAATAAAAAAATAAAAGAAATTGATTTTCCGAGGTCTGCGGTTATTGGTGGGGTAATACGAAACGGAGAGGGTATGATCGCCTTGGGAGATTTTGAAATCCACAGCGGAGATCGCATAGTGGTGTGCTGCTTACCACAATCCATTAAAAAGGTAGAAAAACTTTTCAGTTAATGAGTGCCTTTTCCAAAATCAACCACAGAGTTATTGCCCATTTAATGGGATTACTGCTGGTGGTTAATGGTGGTTTCATGCTACTCTCGGCCTTGATCAGTTTAATTTACCAAGATGGTGTGGTGAAGGAGATGTTTGCAGCTGCTTCTGTGGCTACGCTTACCGGGGCTGTAATCATGTTCATTTCTCGTAAACATCGCAAGGAAATCCATAAAAAAGAAGGATACATCATCGTTACTTTTGGTTGGATTATCATGTCCTTGGTAGGAACCTTACCGTATATCTTTTCTGGTGCTATTCCGTCCTTGACCAATGCTTTCTTTGAGACGATGAGTGGTTATACCACAACGGGAGCCTCTATCTTGAGCGATATCGAGAGTGTCCCGAAAGGAGTGCTCTTTTGGCGGAGCATTACCCATTGGATTGGTGGTATGGGAATCATCGTTTTGGCCATTGCGATTCTTCCGCTATTGGGTATTGGGGGGATGCAGCTTTTTGCGGCCGAAGCACCCGGTCCTGGTGGGGATAAACTTCACCCGAGAATTACTGATACGGCCAAGCGACTTTGGCTTATTTATGTGGGGTATACCATCGCCGAAACCATCATGTTGATGGCCGCAGGGATGAGCTTTTTTGATGCTATCAACCATTCGCTGAGTACCTTGAGTACAGGGGGATTTTCCACTAAGAATGCCAGTGTTGCCTTTTGGAACGATCAGCCAATCATTCAGTACATCATCATGTTATTCATGTTCTTGGCGGGTACCAATTTTGTATTAAGTTATTTTGCCTTTAAGACGAAGTTCAGCAAAGTTTTCAGGGATGAAGAGTTTAAGCTGTATTCTATCTTTGTGATAGGGCTTACCCTGGTATCCACTTGGTTTGTGTATTGGTATTCCGATCCGTCGGTTTCCTCTGTACACCACCCACTGGTTTGGGGAGAACTGGAGAGCGCTTTTCGACATTCTTTGTTTCAGGTATTGGCTATCGTAACCACCACAGGTTTTGTGTCTGCCGATTATACGGCATGGGTACCCTTCCTGACCATTTTCTTCTTCGGCTTGATGTTTTTGGGAGGTTCTGCAGGGTCTACTGCTGGAGGTATAAAAGTGGTGCGTCACCTTATCATGATCAAGAATGGAATTCTGGAGTTCCGTCGAACCTTGCATCCCAATGCCATCTTACCGGTGCGGTACAATAACAAATCGGTGCAGCAACCCATCGTTTTCAATGTGCTCGCCTTTTTTATTCTGTATATGCTATCCTTTATCGTTGGGGTCCTTGTTTTTTCTATGATGGGCTTGGATTTTGAAACATCTCTTGGGGGGGCGGCCTCAACCTTAGGGAATGTGGGGCCTGCCTTAGGCGGATTGGGTCCCGTTGAAAATTATGGATGGTTGCCGGGTGCTGCGAAATGGTGGGCGAGTTTTCTGATGCTCATCGGTCGTTTGGAACTATTTACCGTTTTAATTCTTCTAACCCCATTCTTCTGGAGAAACCGCTAACGTTAATCGATTTGGGTGATTTCTATTTCTACCCTACGGTCGTAAGCATCTCCTTTTTCCGTTGGATTTCGATAGGCCATGCCAATGTATCGCATACGTCTTTTGGAGATGCCTTGCTTCACCAGGTAGTTATACACCGATCGGGCTCTAGCCTCAGACAGGTTCATTTCGCCGGTTCTAGTGTTCCTTAGATCCAGGTGAGGTCGTTCTTTGTCTCCACAACAAATATGTCCTAATAACTTGAAACGAACCTTTGGGTATTTCCTTAAAAATACTACTAATTCTTCGAGGGCCTCCCGACTTTCATTCATAATAACATCTTGGTCCGGGTAAAATTGTATGCCCCGAAGTACTACCTTATCCCCAATTTTAGGTTGGTTGATTTCTGAGACGGTGAGCAGGCTATCTGCCGGTTGGTAAGGTTTTTCAATGATTTCACCGGCAGTAGGTACATGGTATTTTTGCAGATGTATAAATACATCGACACGTCGATTGTCGGCATCTTCCGAATCCAGCTCCCCATATCCAGAACTCGAGATAATTGTAAAATCCCGTAACTCTGCCTTCACATTTTCGGCTCTTTTTCGGGACAATTCCATATTGTAAGCTTCAGATCCAACGCTATTGGTGTATCCCTTTATGTGAATATCGTAAAGTTCTTTGTCCTCTAAGGCCTTTAAACTATCCAACAAGTGATGATGCGCTTCGGTAAGCTCATAAGAATCGTTTTCATAATATAGGGTGAATTTCCGGTCAATGTCTTGGGCCTGAGCTACCATAGTAATGAAAAGAAATAATAAATGAAGCCACTTTTTCACCTTCTAAAGGTACATTATCTAATGCATTTTTAAAATGAAAGTAAAAAGTGATTTCCTGTTTGATGAATCAAATAGGTGGTTTTTGGTTTATTAGGAGTTGATGAATGAAATTCTCACAAAATACATTCGTAACTCTTTGTGGAATCGATGAATAAGAGGTAATTTCATACCATTCTTAATTAAAACCTAACCTGATGAAAAAAATGTTACTCTTGATGGGGTTGATATGTCTTCCCATCCTTTCCACAGCCCAAGTGACCAACTACACTGTTGGTGACATTGTGGATGATTTTACCGTTACCGATGTTGAAGGTAATGAGCACAACCTTTACAGTATTACCGCCACAGGGAAATATGTTTTTCTCGATTTCTTTTTTGTGAATTGCGGGCCGTGTCAAACTTGGCAACCTACTTACAACGAATTGTACGATAAGTACGGTTGTAATCAAGGAGAAATCTATTGTCTTTCCATCAATAGTGGTATTGATGACGATGCTGCGGTAATCGCTTATGAAGAAACTTTTGGAGGACCTTTCAATCATGCCCCTGCTGTAAGTATGGAAGGGGGAAGTGGCGCCGTTGATGATAATTTCGGTGTTATTGCCTATCCAACCTTCTGTTTGATCAATCCGGACAATGAGATTATCAATACCGACATTTGGCCGTTGACTGGGGTAGAAACTTTTGAAGCTGCTTTCCCAGAAGGATTCGATCCAGCACCTATGGAATGTACTATTTTAGGAATTGGAGACACCAACACGCTATCGGTTACCCTTTACCCAAACCCTGTAAGCGCAAACGGTAATTTAACCATTCGCTTGGATGCCCCACAAACTTCACAGGTAACTATTTTTAGTGTAACAGGAAGAAGTTTATACAGCCACCAGTTTGAAGGTTCAGAAATTGAAATTCCCGTTAATCTTGCATCGGGTACTTATTTTCTCTCAATTGATGGGGAAAATGGTTCAGTGAAGAAGAGTTTCATCGTTCAGTAACCCCATGTCCAACAAAAAGAAAAGCCCACGAACGTGGGCTTTTTTTATTGTACAGCTTCTTTGATTCGGCGCATGGCTTCTTTGATGTCCGACTCCGATGCGGCATAGGAGATTCGAATACAGGTGGGATCACCAAAGGCTTCTCCGGTTACCGTGGCTACTCCAGCCTCTTCCAATAGAAAAAGCGCAAAATCGCTTGCAGTATGAATGATATGCCCTTTAATCGTTTTACCTAGGTAATAGGTGATATCTGGAAACACATAAAAAGCACCTTGTGGCTCATTCGTTTTAAATCCTGGGATTTCTGCCAATAAGCCAAGAATTAGTTTTCTACGTTCCTTGAAGGCATCCACCATGTACTGAATTTTGCTTGGCGGATTTTCCAATGCGGCAATTGTGGCGCGCTGAGCGATACAGTTAGCTCCACTGGTTACCTGTCCTTGCATTTTATTACAGGCTCTCGCAATATATTCCGGCCCACCGATATAACCGATACGCCATCCCGTCATGGAGAACGCTTTCGACACTCCATTTACCGTTACCGTGCGATCGTACATATCAGGAAAACTCGCCATGGAAGCATGTTCCCCAGAAAAATTGATGTGCTCGTAAATTTCGTCACTCACCACGATGATTTCAGGGTAATGGACCAAAACATCTGCTAGGTCCCGTAATTCTTTTTTGCTGTAAACAGATCCACTCGGATTACAAGGGGAGCTAAAAATCATCATCTTGGTACGAGGGGTTATGGCCTCTTCCAGTTGTTGGGGGGTAATTTTGAAATCCTTTTCAATAGAGGTGGGTAGCTCTATGGGAACACCACCCGCAACCTTACAAATATCGGCATAGCTCACCCAGTAGGGAGCAGGCAGCAATACTTCATCTCCATCGTTCAATAACACTTGGGCCAAGTTGGATAAAGATTGCTTGGCACCGGTGGAAACGACAATTTGAGAGGGTTTATAATTCAGGCCATTGTCTCTTTGAAACTTTCGAATGATCGCCTGTTTCAGATCTCCATAACCATCTACCGGGCTATATGCATGGTAGTCCTCTCGAATGGCTTCTATGGCGGCTTCCTTAACAAACTCCGGAACAGTAAAATCCGGTTCACCCAGGCTCAGGCCAATAATGTCTTTTCCTTCTTCCTTCAATTCTCGAGCCTTGGCTGCCATCGCAAGGGTAGCCGAGGTCGACATTTCGTTCACACGTTTGGACAATTTTGGATTCATAACTTAAGAGATCGCAGGCTTGGCCCCCATTTGTTTAAGATATCGAAAATGGGCAGCAATTGCCTTTCTGGTGGTTTTGTATTCGTTATAAGGTAAGTTGAATTCTCTGGCAGTATTTTTTACAATACCTGCTATTTTATTATAGTGTACATGGCTTATGTTTGGAAAAATATGGTGTTCCACTTGATGGTTCAAACCACCTGTAAACCAGTTGACCAGTTTATTTTTGGTAGAAAAATTCGCGGTTGTAAAAAGTTGGTGAATTGCCCAGGTATTTTTCATGGTTCCTGAGTCATCCGGTAAAATGATTTCGGTGTCTTCCACTACATGCGCCAATTGGAAAATAACACTTAGTATCAGACCAGCTGTATAGTGCATTACAAAAAAGCCAATAAGAATCTTCCACCAAGCAATGTCGAAAAACAGTAGCGGAATTACAATCCAAACTACAGCATATAGAATTTTAGTGCCCAATAGGGTACTCCACTGTGTAAAAGGTTTGGGCATCTTACCATAAGAAAGCTTTCTTTTCAAATATCTGTGGGTTTGCTTGAAATCGGCCGTCAGGACCCAATTTATGGTTAACAAACCGTAGAGGAAAATGCTATAAATGTGTTGAAAGCGATGGAATCTCTTCCATTTTGAATGTTCCGAGAAACGCATGATATTTCCCGTTTCCAAGTCCTCATCATGACCATGGATATTGGTGTACGTATGATGCAGGACATTGTGTTGTACTTGCCAGTTATATACATTTCCAGATAAAATATACATACTACTTCCCATCAATTTATTTACCCACGTTTTGCTGGAGTAGGAGCCATGGTTGGCATCGTGCATGACATTCATTCCAACACCGGCCATACCCACTCCCATAACAACGGCCATGAGTAATTGTAGATAACCTGGTAAATCGGTAAACATTAATAAGAAATAAGGTCCCAGATACAATAGGAACATGATGATGGTTTTCAAATGAAGTTTCCAGTTTCCGGACCGTGATAACTGATTATCATGGAAATAGTCATTTACGCGTTTATTTAGGGTGCGGAAAAAGTTTTGTGAATCTTTTCTGGAGAAACGAAGATTAGGTTGCTGCACAGTAGTCGATTTGTATTAAAATTATAAGTCACAAAAGTAAGCATCTTAAAGGGAAAAGTATCAACTCCTAACTTAATTTTATCAAGGATGCCCTACATTTGCCGTTAATAACTCATTATGGAACTAATCGAGAAATACTTCGATGATCTAACACAGGAGCAGCGAATGCGGTTTGCTCAACTGGAACGATTGTATCGATACTGGAATGAGCAGATCAATGTTATTTCCAGAAAAGATATCGATGAATTGTACCTACGGCATGTATTGCATTCATTGGGTATTGCCAAGGTCCAGGGCTTTCGTCCTGGAAGTGCCGTTCTGGATGTTGGCACAGGTGGTGGTTTTCCTGGTGTCCCTCTGGCCATTCTATTTCCAGAAACGAACTTTCATTTGGTTGATAGTATAGGAAAGAAGATCAGGGTAGTCGATGCTGTGGTGGAGGAGCTGGGTCTTCAAAATGTGAGGACCAGTCATGCTAGGGTAGAGGAGTTGAAAGAGTCGTTCGATTTTATCGTTAGTAGGGCGGTAACCAGAATGGATGCCTTTGTAGGCTGGGTGCGGCACAAAATTAATAAGGAACAAAATCATGAGCTCAAAAATGGCATCCTTTACCTGAAAGGGGGGGATTTGAGCGAGGAGTTGGCATCCTTTTCTTCGGCTAGAGTGTTTCCGCTCTCGAACTATTTCGATGAACCCTTCTTCGAGACCAAAGCGGTTGTACATCTCCCTTTGAAATATAAAGGAAAATAAAAAACCCGGGCATTGCCCGGGTTTTTCTTTATAATTGGTTTTCTTATTTAGAAACGATAAGTTTCTCCACAGTAGTTTGCCCTTCTTTCGAAATTTGTACGAAATAAGTTCCAGCCTGTAGGTTTGAAACATCAACGGTTTGTGCATTGGAAATAGTGTTTACTTCCATCACACGCTGACCCACGATGTTGAAAATAGCAACGCTTGCATTTTCAGCATTCGCAATGGTCATCATATTATTCGTTGGATTTGGATAAAGTACTACGTTAGTCAATTCGTTTTGACCAACACCAAGGATAATCACTTGTCCACCGAAGTTTACAGACTCACCAGAGCCATAGTTTCCACTTGAAGAGTAGATAACAGTGCCTTGAGAATCTTCTAAGGTAACTGGTCCACCACCGTCGCCATAGCTATCCAAGATTTCAAAGGTATAGCAGCTATCTTCTGGAATTTCAATAGTTTCGGTGATAGTGGTATTGTCTGGATAGTTTCCACCACCAGTAATTACAGTTCCTTCGTAGTCTTTCACATACCAGCTTACTTCTTCACCCCAGTTATCGGTAGTGATGGTAAGGGTAAGGTCACCAACAAAAGGCATTGCATCTTCGAAAGAAGTTGTTTGTTGGTTATTACTGTTGTTGTCATCGCTAGGAACAGATACAGTTACGTTGTTGGTTCCCATAAATTCAAATCCAACTGCAGGTAGTTCTACGGTCGCAGTAATCAAAGAAGGAAGACTTCCAGTCCAAGTGTAGTTGTGAACGGTTCCGTTGATGTTGTATTCGAAATCTACAGAAGTAACTTCCTGCTCTCCCATGTTTTGAATTACTACAACTGGAGACAATTGGTTGTAACACTGTTCTGGGATATCTTTAATTTCTTTCACAAATACATCATTTTGGAATTCCAAGTTGGTGAATTGAGGAATAGTACCGTTACCACTAATAAGTTCTTGGGTAGTTTCAGTCATGAAAACTACGATTTCCAAATCGGCAACTTCAACAGGTACACCATTATAGTCTGCTGGTACAGTGTAAGTATAAGTACGGTCGATAAAAGTTCCTGCAGTAGTAGGAGTAATATCTTCACCCCACTGATCGGTAATCATATATACCAAACGGTGCATGTGAACATATTCGTCACCCGCGTTACCACCAGTTTGTGGCCCTAGTGTGTTGTTTTGTAGCAAGGCTACATTCAATTTGTTAGTACCTTCTGGGCTGGTTCCAGTATAGTAAGCTTCAACATGTACCTCCAATTCATTGGTCTGTACGTCTAGGGTAGCTTCTGTTGCCATGTTCAGATAAGATGACTCTGCTAATGTTTCAGTGGCAGAGATGGCCCAGAAATTTCTACTCATCGCAGTTCCTGTACCGCCGTTTTGAGCTCTTCCTGGGAAATAATGTCTGTTCACAGTACCTGCTGGATATCCGATCAAGCCAGTTTGGTTGGCGATTGCATTACCGAAAGGAGTACGGAAGTCAGGTTCGCCTGCTTGAGGAACAGCAAAACTACCTTGGTGGATGTTAATTAGGAATACTTCTCCTGGATTGTTGTTTTGAATGGCCTGAGCAATAGCATGTCCATCAGGGCAAAATACACAGTGGATTCCAGTAAATTCTTCAAGAACAACTTTTTTGTTCTCTGGATCGGTGCTAACGATCGTTTGTCCAAAAGCCATGGCAGAGGCCAAGGTAAGGAACAAGGCTGAAAATAAATTTCGTTTCATAAATTTAGATTAGGTTATTAATTAGGAATTCAATTTAAAAAGGAGCCCCGATATGGGGCTCCTGTTATTTAAAATTTAAAGTTTATTTGGAAATGATGAGTTTTCCAACCGTTTTTTGATTCTCTTTTTCCACAGAAATAAAATAGGTTCCTGTAGTGAGAGCCGACACATTAAGTTGCTCGACAGCGGAAATGTTTTTTCTGCTCAATACTTTTTTACCAAGAATATCAAAAATGGTTACCGATGCATTTTCAGCATTTTTCACGGTTACTACATCTCTCGCAGGATTTGGATAGATAGCGAGTCTGTCGAATACATTTGAATCGGTTCCTAAGAATCCTTCCGTAGAGAAATATACAGAGGCTCCAGAACCATAATCACCACTGGTGTTATAGATAACCTGGCTATTGGCGTCAAAAAGAACTACCGATCCACCTCCGTTGTTACCGGAGTCATAAAGGTTGAATTGATAACAGTTGCCGTCCAAATTGAAACTCAATTGATAGTTTTCATTGTTCCCGTAAGGTCCGCCGCTTTCCACAACATTACCATTAACATCGACAATTTCCCAAGTACACTGAGCACCTTGTCCATCGGTGTTAAGAATCATATTGATATCGTTGGTGAAATCAAAGGTCTTATTAAAGGTAGCCGTTGCTGTATTGTTTGAATTGTCATCGTCACTTTCCAAAACAATTTCAACGGTGTTCACCTCTTGAACACTATAATCAACACCTGGTAGGTTTACCCACTCACTTTGCAAGGAAGTAAGATTTCCATTCCAAGTGTAATTGTTGGCGGCACCTCCGTTGATAGAATAAGTAATATCTACAGAAGTAATTGGGTTTTCACCAGTATTTTGCAACTTCAACTGAGGCGCCAATTCGAATCCACACTGATCGGGAATCGCACTGATTTCCAATGCAGTTGCATCGTTTTGGAATTCAAAATTAGAATATGTTGGATAGGCGCCATTACCACTGATGATTTCTTGAGTGGTTTCGGTCATGAATACAACCAATTCTAGGTCTTCTATCTTGATAGGCACGCCATTGTGATCTGCAGGAATCGTATAGGTATAGGTTCTATCGATGAAAGTTCCGTTAGTAGTTGGAGTCACATCATCTCCCCATTGTCCAGTCACCATGTGCACTAAACGGTGCATATGATTATATTCATTTCCCATATTACCACCTGTTTGAGGTCCCAAGGTGTTATTCTGAAGCAATGCCACGTTTAACTTGTTAGTCCCTTCAGGGCTAGTTCCTGTATAGTAGGCCTCTACATGTACCGTCATCTCATTGGTTTGCACATCAATATCGGCTTCAACGGCCATGTTCATGTATGCACTTTGACCAAGGGTTTCAGTAGAGGAGAGTGTCCACCAGTTTCTGCTCATGGCCGTACCTGTACCACCATTTTGTGCTCTTCCAGGGAAATAATGACGGTTTACAGTACCTGCTGGGTATCCTATCAGACTGGATTGGTTAGCGATAGCAGTACCAAAAGGAGTACGGAAATCAGGTTCACCTGCACCGGGAACGGCAAAACTTCCAACATGGATGTTAATTAGGAATACTTCTCCAGGATTGTTGTTTTGAATGGCCTGTGCGATAGCGTGTCCCTCAGGGCAAAAAACACAATGGATTCCTGTAAATTCTTCAAGGATTACTTTTTTGTTTTCAGGGTTCGTGGAAACGATGGTTTGGCCGAAAGTCAATTGTCCCAACATACCAACGAAAAGAACGAGGAGTAATTTTTTCATCATATTCTTTTTTTTCTTGAATTCTAAATAAATAAAGTCCCAAATATAAGGGTTTAATGACAAAAAAAGATACGAATTATTAAAGAAAATATAAAATTTAACGTACGAATTTGGAGACGCATTTCCCTACTTATTTAGTGGGAAAATTGAATTTCATTGACTTGGTAATCAGTTTGTTGAATTTAAGACAAGTTTGTGTCTTCACCTAAAGTCTATTTGGGTGGGAATTCTTATATTGCAAGCTCATTTTTTTAACCTAATTCTTAAACTTTTAAAATGAAAAGAAATCTATTTTTATTGTTTGTGCTAGCCACCTCGTTGGTATCTGCACAATTTTCATTGGAAACCCAAGCGGGTGACCCAATTATTGAAGGTCAGACAGTAACTGTTGGTAGCCTTGACGAAGCTGCAGCCGTCTATTTTTATGTATACAATGAATCAACTACCGATGAAATTTATATGAAGGTGGAATTGGTAAGCGCCGTTAATTATGATGGTACTAACATGCAGGTGTGTTTCGGACTTTGCTATGATCCTATTTTGGTTGGATTCCCTTATCCTCCAGGAAATGACGTAGTAACTATTCAGCCTGGAGAACACCAAACTTCTACTGGTGATAAATTCTGGAACTATAATGACGGCGGTGGAAACCCTATCGACTATAACTTCCGTTTCTTCCAAGTGGATGCCAATGGCGATCCAACCGGGGATGAATTAAATTTTGTATTTCGTTACGATCCAAACCTATCCGTTGGTGAAAACAATGTTGTAAAAGCTGCATTGGCTTCTACTATTGTTAACGATCAATTGGTTGTGGAAGCTTTGGAAACCGCAACGATGAAAGTATATGATATCCAAGGTCGCGTAGTGCTTTCCAAAGAACTTGTATCTGGAATCAATAACATCAATGTTGCTTCTTTGCCTTCTCAAGTATACCTAGTACAGATTACCAATGAGAAAGGAGCAAACCAGACTACCAAAATTGTAAAGCGCTAAGCAGTACAATTTACTTGATAAAAAAACCCGAAGGTATTTCCCTTCGGGTTTTTTTATGATATGATTTTTCGTTTAGAAATTCACTGCCAAGTTAATGCTTAAACCATTGTTCGCTGGAACAAATCGGCAAACACCTCCGATACAAATCAGACCCCCACGTTGACGACCGTAGTTCACCATCAAACGAGTTCGGCCTTTGGTATAGCTTCCACCAACATTGTAATAGTGCAATTCACCTTCACCTCCGTAGTTCCAAGCATCGGCAACATACATCGAAAGTGCAGCGTTGAAGCTATATTCAACCACAGCGCCTGCCCATTCCTTCCGGTCCTTGTCCGTCCAAAGGTGTTGCCCCACCAAACGCAGGGAACGACCTTCTTCAAACTTAAAGGTTCCTTCGGCAACGGCAATCGTTGCATGGATATCTCCTTGGGTGTCCACAGGACCTCCCAATACGATACCTTTGTCAGCTAGGATATTCTGAAAGGTAAATACCGAACTGAATTTAGAATTCCATCGGTTTTTGATTTCGAAGTTGATATCACGGAAATAGTTATGACCTTTTCCGATGAATTCTACATCGTATGAGTTGTCTTCATTGAAAGTGGCATCCAAACCTCCCCAATACGAAAAGTTGGCGGCTACCTTGGTTCTGTATTTTCCAAGAAGACTTTCTTTAGGGAAAGTATAGTATAGGTCGACTTGTCCACCTACTTCACCCACGCGTTTTTCCAAACCATCATCGATCAAACGGGGTTGTGCGTTGTATACATATATATTGGTAAGTAGATAGTCTTGTTGTTTGGTAAGTCCGGGCGTGTAATTGATCAATTGCTGATTGAATTGATTCCCTTCTGCCAAGCGGTCCGCATAAAAGGCAAAGTTCTCCAATCTTCGGAAAGTAGAGTTGATGCCCAAACCTTTCTGAGAATAACCAAGGTTCACTTGAAGTGCAGTACCATCATATTTTCTGTTAGAAACCAGACTGCCGTCATTGGCAATCACATCTTCTTCTTTCACGCCGGCTTCGATACCCCCATAAATACTTGAAAAGGCAAAATCTACTCGTCCACCATACAAGGAAACATTACTTGGCAAAGCAAGGTTGGTTCCCTTTTCTTGATAGCGATTTACGAAGGAAGCACCCACGCGTAAATCGACACCTTCCAATTCGGCGACATTTCCGATATCGAAATTGGTATCCAATCCCGTAATAACGCCTTCGGAAACTTCAAAGCCATTCCGTTGCTGACCGTATAGGGCAGTCACATCCCAATAAGTAAATGGATTGAATTTAACGCGAATACCGCGCATGGCAGTATTGATACCCAATTGGCGCTCTTCCCAGCTTCTCAGTAACAATCCGTTACCAAATTGCTCGTAAAAGTACCCCCCAGTAATATCTAGGGTTTCATTCTTATAGTTCACAAAGTAGGTAGCTACACCATTGTTCCCATCAAAATCTGGGCTGTATCCCAAAAGAGCGGAAGGTAAATAGGTTTCATATTGAAGTCCCGCTGTGAATTTTCCATAGGTATAATTCAACTGAAAATAGTTGTTGGAGCGGAAGCGATCTTCAGGAAGAAAAGTAGCTCCTGGATCATAGTTAAATAAGTCGTCGTCCTGCTGAAGCCATTGGGAATTGGATTCAAACCCTCCGAAGAAGGTGCCTGGTTCCTCTTGGGAAAAGGCAGTAACACTCGCCAAGGTAAGTGCGAGTACTAATAGTTTTTTCATGATTAGGTTGTTTGTAGTATTACTTACTATGTTCTTGAATTTGCTCGTAAAGTTCATTCTCGGCACCTGGAGAATAACCGGAATGACGATAAACAATCTTACCGTCTTTTACCAAAATAGTCAAAGGTACCGTTGCGGCACCCAAGGCACGTTTTACATCATTGTTGGTGTCCAGTAAAATGGTGTAATCCCATCCTTTACCATTGATCAATGGTTTTACTCGTTTCACGGTTCTACTATCATCAATGGAAACAGCAATAAGTTTTACTTTCGTTTCATCTTGCCAATCTTCATATACTTCACTAATGGCATCCAATTCTTTCAAACAGGGTACACACCAGGTGGCCCAAAGTGAAATCACTACAGGTCCATCGCTTGCGGCAGCGTCTGCTAATGTTATTGATTCTCCGTCTAAAGTTTTTAGGGATACATTTGGTAGGGCATCTTGAGCATAGGCTTGTAAGCTAAGGGCGATGAATACCAGGGCAAGAAATTTTTTCATTGTAATTAGGTTTTTGAAATTGCGTGCAATATTAGTGAAAAATTAGTAGATATCCTTATCTTTTAATACTCTACAAAATCGATATAGTATTGATTTTGCTTGCTTTAACAGGACATGTTGAAATTTTTGGTTAATTTAGCCGACTCAAAAAACATGCCTAATATTTTACCAATTAATACCCAATGAAAACATCCATGTTACAGAAATTAGCTGGAATCCTTGTGTTTAGTGTACTTATCGCTTCATGTAGCAAAAAGGAATCCTTTACCGAAGACAACAACCAACAGATTGATGACATCAATATTGGACTCACTTTCCGAAAATCTTCTTTGCGCGATCAGCCTATTGAATTTAAAGTATTTGATGAAGAGGGCGTGGAAATTGCTGAAAATGTTACCTTCTTCGTTGATGGGGAACTTTTAGCTTCCAATGTGTATCAATCGGCCGTAGAAGGATCACATGAGGTATATGCCGAATACGAATTGAACGGTGCTGTAATTACTACAGACACGGAGACCTTCAACGTGGTAATTCCAAAACAAAAAGTGGTTATGGAAGATTACACCGGTACCTGGTGTGGCTATTGCCCAAGTATGGATGCCGCTATCAAGGATGTTTCAGAACTGACTTCGGATTACACGGCTGTGGCCATTCACAATAATGATGATTTGGCCTTGTCTATCGAATCCATCATCCGTGAGGAATTTGGGGTATACGGATTCCCTGCTGGGCGTTTGAATCGCACCATCACCTGGGGTTCGACTGTTAATTTCCCTCTCGAGGATGCTTTGGATATCGCTGGGACAGTAAACCCTATTGGAATTTCCATTGACCCAAAAGCAGAAGGTGGCGTCTTGTCGGTAAAGATTTCGGT